>CAIVCU010000406.1 GCA_903904495.1 uncultured Chlorobiaceae bacterium | reverse complement strand
AGGGCAAGAGCAAGCAGAACCAGGGTTATCAGCTTTCGTGTTTTTTTCATGGAATATCAGGAAGTAATCAGGTTAAAGCTTTTTGGCAGGTATGTTATGGCACTGAATTTGTTCACTTGTCAGTCCAACCGTCGCTCACGTCTCTGAAATTCATTCCTCATGCTCTCAATGAAGAAATAGGTCCATTGAGAGTATATTATGCGTCTATTACTTCCGTTTTGCTGATTTTTTTTGCAACGGAAACGCTTCTTTCAGAGCTTTAACGACCAGTTGATGAGCTGGTTTGTTCCATTCTTCAGGGTGTCCATCGAGCCACCTGCCAACCACATCACAGGCTTGTCCGAGTGTTGCGCCTTCAGGTATGCTGAAAAGAATATGCGTGGAAGAGTCGCACAAGGCGGCTATATAACCAGTGTAGTATCCATCATCATTAGAATTGAAAGGTTTGCCGGCGCTGGACTTCTGGTACTCCCGCCATGCGGTAACCAATCCATTTCCTGTTTTAAATTCCGCCTGTGCTGTCTGGAACGAAAGAAGACAGAGAGTAATGACCAGTAAAATTTTTTTCATATCCGATTTTCTGGTTTTATGTTAACGAACTCTTGACAAAAATAAACAACTATTTCACTCTCCTGTGAAAAATTTCTCGTCACACTTCGTCATCCTTATTTGCTTATAATCCATTATAAACCATAAGTTGGACGATAGATTCTCCAAAACCTTGCGGTTTACAAAAAAAATGGAGAAACTTTTTTTGCTCTGTTTTCTTTCTATGTGAGCGGTAAAAAAAAATATGCGCTGGAAATTTAAAAAATCGTCGTCAAAACATATAAACACAGAACGGATGATATAACGATCGCATTATCGATTCAAGACAACAGAAACTCGGGTAAAAGCAAGCCATGTTTCTTTAACAGGAGAAAACCGATGAAAAAAAATATCTGTTTAGTTGCTGGAATTGCAGGATTACTGGTTGGTACGACTCCCTCTGCAGCGCATGCGGAAGGCAGAATGCGTTATCATGGATGGGGGGGAGGCTCACATTGGGGGGGAGGACCATATTTGGGGGGAGGTTCACATTGGGGATGGAGAGGCTCGTATTGGGGCTGGGGAGATCCTTATTGGGGATGGGAAGGTCCCTATTGGGAGCGAAGTGGAGGGTATCTTGTTATTGACACGCCACCGGATTTTATCGTGCTGCCGGGTTACGGGTTTTCAGTGACCGTTGGAACTCCTTATGACATAATTTATTACGATAATCTCTACTATACGTATAACAGCAACTACTGGTATTCTTCACCGGCATACCGGGGGCCATGGGTTGTTATCCATGAAAACGATCTTCCGGATATCATAAGAAGACATAGTATTGATGATATCAGGAAAGCCCGTGATGTTGATTCGCCAAACAATCGTAATCAGGATAACAGGGGGCATCATGGTGATATAAATAGCAGCAGAAATCTAAACGATACGCATCGTGATACTCCTTCAAATGATAATGATCAAACAAGATAACTGAATGATTGTTTATGGATGCAGGAATACGTTGTTGGTCAGAGGGTTATCAGAACCTCTCTAATGTTAACGAATAAACGTGAAAACAATGAAAAAGACAGTGATGACATTATTGGTTGCTGGCGTTGGCATCTGGTCAGCTCCAGCTTTGGCCGAAGATTCTGGCTATTACAGGAGGGCAATACCCGATTCAGCCATAGAAACTGGCAATGGAGTGTGGAGACCAGCACCGCCACCCTCGGTTGTCTATTCTCGGCGTGGCAGGGGGATGGCACCTGTCTCATCAGCTCCTGAAGGGTACGTTAGTGCAAATATTGGCGGAGTGGAAATGAACAATAGTGATTACGGTAACTACTATAATCATAACTCAGGTATTACTCTGCTTGGGGCTATTGGCACTGACTTCAAAAACAACTGCATACTTGAGGGAGAGGTTGGTTATCAGACGAACGATAATAATAATGACTATGGGGCACATATAAATAGAAATATCTCAGTAGTTTCTTTTCTGGCCAACGGCTACGTTGATATTCCGACTTTCGGTGTCGCCCAACCGTATATTACTGCAGGCATAGGTGTAGCTAATGTCAATGCCGACGGTCTAACCCTGCCGGGAGGGTTACCTCAGCTGCCCTCAATCAATGAAACCGCATTTGCTTATCAGCTTGGAGTGGGAGTTACAATTCCGCTAAGTAATTATGTGAAGCTCGATGCCCGCTATCGCTACTTTGCAACGAACGTTACCGTGGATACAGCGTTTGAAAACAACAAATTTTCAAGCAACAGCGTGTTGCTTGGTCTGAAAATCGGTATCTGAAACAATCAAAAAAACCATTGAACCGGAACAGGTAGTAAATACGTTCCGGTTCAATGGTTGTGTAACTTCCTTTCCCTCCAACACGCAAGAAAAACTGCTGGTTTTAGGATTTATTAATACCCGAGACTTTCTGGTCAGTGACGGATGCTGAACTCTTAACTGGCTTATCTATTTCAGCCGGCGCATTAACAACCATATTAATTTCTGTTTCAATGTCGGCCTGTGCTTTTTTAAACTCCCTTATACCTTTTCCCATTCCCTTCATCAGCTCAGGCAGTTTTGAAGGGCCAAAAAGCAATAATACGACACCGCCTATAAGTACTAAATCCATTTCTCCAAACATAGTATCTTCCCTCCGGTTACATTTCAATAGAATCTGTTATTATATATTCTACTTTCTGAACAAAGACCATGAAGGCTGCATTTCTTCACCTTCACCCTGCAATAAACGTCTCTGATTATCTCCGGTCGAATTCATGACAAACAATTTTTTCTTACCCTGACGACTGGAGGAAAATACAATCATCCCGCCATCCGGCGACCATGATGGATGCTCATTTTCTCCGGATTTTCTTGTCAGCTGCCTCAGATCAGACCCATCTGGATTAATGATAAAGAGATTGATTTCACCCTTACCCTCCATTGTTGAGTATACAATTTTATCTCCTGCAGGCGACCATGATGGCTGGGTATTATACTTTCCGTTGAAGGTAAGCCGTTTAACCTCACCGGACTGAAGATTCTGAATAAAGATCTGAGGAGCGCCGTTGCGCGAAGAAACAAATGCCATTTTACTTCCATCTGGAGAAAATGATGGTGAAACATCTATGGCCTTGCTGATGGTGACCCTTCTGGCAACAGAGCCGTCTGGTTTGATGAGATAGATCTGCTGGTTACCTTCAAAAGAAAGGGTTGTTGCTACTTCGTTGTTGTTTCTCCAGCAAGGAGCAATGCTGACGCCGCTTTTGCTTGCAGCTGATGTTTTCTTTTCTGCAAGGTTCTTTATATAAAGAGCCGGTCTGCCGGAGGTAAAATCAGTATAGGCAAGATACCGGCCATCGGGTGAAAGTGTTGGAGTCAGAGAGATGGAATGGGAATTGGTCAGTTGCTCAACACCATGTCCATCAAAGTCACACTCATAGATCTCCTTATACCCTGTTTTATTTGAAACAAAAACAATCCGGCTCCCAAACATGGATTTTTTACCGGTAAGCAGCTCAACAAGATCTTCACAGAAGGCATGGCCGATCGCACGAAGCTGATCATCTTTACCGGTATAGGTTTTTTTTAGAAGTGGTTTTGCGCTTGCGGTTTCATACACCTCCACATCAAGGTTGACATTGCCTGATTTTTTTGAAACGGTTCCGCCGGCATAAATTTCTCCACCAACGGAATTAAGAGCTCCGAAATTAATAGTCACGTTCTTCCTGTCACTGAAATCTTTCACATTGAGCGGGGGAGAGATCATCGTAAAAATTTTGGTGTAATCCAGGCCGTCACGTATAACCGTATCGAGATTCTGAGCCCACTCACTCTCGCGCTTGCCCTGTGCATCCGGTTTGCTGAGTACCAGTGCAATTTTGCCAGATCCCTCCTTGCGGATTGCGATATAATCATCTCCCTCAGCCGCAACAAGGTGCAGGGGAACAAAAAAAAGAGCACATAAGACTATAATAATGCAGGAAACTGCATGTCTGAAAAATGTCATAGTGATAGAGAATGTTTTGAATATGAAAGATGTTCGGAAGGAAATTAGCGTATTAACTGTTATAAAGATAAACCGAAATGAAGAAAAATTCGTTCTGCGAAGGTAAGAACAGGGTTAGCTTCAAATACAGGCCTGCTTTCAAAAATGTACCTTTTTTTTAGTTATATCGAAAAAGTATCCCGGAACAGAAATATTTCTTATAAATACGCTAAAAATATGCGTTGATTTTGATCGTTAATGCTGATCAGTAATATTAGCATATTTCCCGTCAACCATATTCTTAACAAGCTGTTTTCAGTGCCTTTATCAGGAGTTGATAGCCTGGTTTATTCCATTCTTCAGGATGTTCGTCAAGCCACTTGTCGACGACATCACAAGCCTGAACAGGAGTTGCCCCTTCAGGTATACTGAAAAGGATATGCAGGTATGGGGGATAAGTGGTTTTATAATCCGCGAAATTTCTTTTCCGTGAAAGTTGCTTAATGGCTTTATGCTTTTTCATGTGTATCATGCCCGTTTGTTTTTTTCTGTTCATATACATCGTTGCATTCTATGAAATTCCTTCGAAAGAAAGAATTTTCCGTATGTCAGTCAAAAAGCAGGCCGCCACTACTGTCCGGCCTGCTTTTTTTATCTGCATCATGTTTTAATGAAACTTCCTGCCGTAATGTCCTTGTAGCTCTCGCGCATCTATAATTGTCTGCATTTTATCGCGCTGTGCCGGTGTCAGGATTGATGCAAGTTCCGACAGATGACTACTTTTCAGGCGGGCAAATGATGCATGTTTTTTGCCGATTCTATCTGAAAGCTCATCAATTTTATTTTTGTCGGGATTTGCTTTGAATGACTCAGTTCGAAGCTCGCGGTTTAATGCTACAAGCTCTTTTCTTTCTGTAACAACAAGTCTGAACTGTTTCTCACGGAGTTCCTTGATATTAGCTGTTTGACTGTTGTTTAATCCAAGTCTCTCCTGCCATCTGTTCATCCTCCAGTGATCTCCTTCTTTCTCAGACGATCTCAAAGAGTGCTCACCTTTATCCGGTACGAGTTCGGCCAGTCTTTTATGCCATTCGTGCCGATAGGATATTTGGTCCTCGACGGGAGCCCTCTGTATTTTTGTTCGAAGTCCACCCAGTTCCTGATCTGAATAGTGACTGTAATCAGTTGAAGCCGAAGCAACACTTCCAATACCAAGCATTGTAGCCGTCAACACCATCATCATGCTCTTTTTCATCGTTTTTGCGTGTTATTTAGTTGTTAAAAAAAAGAACTGACTTTCAATAATTGAACATATCCCTGTTCTGTTTTTTATCGAGTCATTAATTTTGACGGCAATTTTTTGAAAAGCTTGTGGTTCCCAGTAAAAGTTTATGCTGGGTATTGAGCATGGTATAGGTTTGTTGTGCCGATAATTCATGCTATCCGATACACAATTCCTCCGAAGATGGTGAGTAAAGCACTCTTCACTTACCTGAAGGTTATCGGCTCTTTGTTGAGTGATGTTTATTTTTTCTCATACCTAATGCATGTTCTGCCGTGTTTTTTCGTCGAACCCGTTATTGGTTGCAATCTTGTTAATGAGGGTCAATAAAAGGTTTTGCTATGACTTATGATTCATGGAGCTGGGTCATTGTTATGCTGATATCCCTTTCGATATTTGCCTTGTTTATTTTTTTATTTATTAGGTTTGTGGGGCATATGAAAAAAGAGCAGAACCTGGGAATTGAGTCTCTGAAAGATACGCTGGTTGACAAGGATAATCCTGTCGTCTTGTCAGCGGATGAGCTTGAAAAGCTCAGGCAGCAAAAGGCGGAAGCCCATCGTCATGTGCAGGATGTGATATCCAAAATCCCGGTTATTAAAAAGAATGTCGGGGTTCAGATTGATAATGATGCATTACTTCGACGTCGGGAGGCTGATCATATAAAGGAAGCAACAGGAATAATTAAAAAAGATATAGCTTAAGACGTTCTAATTTCTACACATGCTTTCCATCACCTCTGTTTTTCAAAACCTATGGTTAAAAAATTTCCATTCTTCATTTTGACCTTTTTTTGTGCTGTTCCCGCATTCGCGGCAGCTCCATTAGTAACCGATGACGCCGGTCCCCAGGGAAAAGGGAAATACCAGCTTGAAGTTGATTACGCAGGAGGAGTTACGAAACAGTATCCCGGGCAGCAGATTGCAAGCACATTGACTTATGGAGTTGTCGATAATGTCGATGTGATTCTCTCCCTTCCTTATAATTGGCATACCATTGTGTGGGAAGGAAGTTCTCTTACAGCTTATGATAAAATCGGCGATACGGAACTTGAAGTCAAGTGGAGATTTTTCGAGTCGAAACCTGCCGGATTAAGTTTTGCCCTCAAGCCGGAAATTACCTTTCCCTCTGGTAACGAAGCATACGGTTTTGGTACAGGTAAGATTTCTGAAGGGATAATGCTCATTGCAACGGAAGAGTGGCAACATGGCGCTTTTCACTGCAATATTGGGTATAACCACAATGCGTTCAATATGGAGTCGGACAATGAAACTCTGCAGCACAATCTCTTGCATGCATCGATAGCTGCCGGGGTCGGCATGACGAAAAACCTCCGCTCTGTTGCTGATGTAGGTATTGATACCAACACGGTAACAGCATATCATGCCAACCCTGTTTATATCCTTGGAGGCTTGATTTACAGCGTCACGGAAAATCTGGATCTTGATATTGGAGTAAAAGGGCGTCTGAACAACGTTGCACCACCTGCAACAGTCCTCGCTGGTCTTACTACAAGATTTTAGAGAGCATCCCCGCTGATCTTTGTCGAGGAAGTGAACTATCTCGGGTAAGATGCCGGGCTGAAATCTCTCATTCGGGGTTAGTATTTTTTACCTCTGGCGGGTCTACTGCTGTTTTGATTTCGCT
>CAIVCU010000405.1 GCA_903904495.1 uncultured Chlorobiaceae bacterium | reverse complement strand
GAGAGAGAGAGAGAGAGAGAGAGAGAGAGAGAGAGAGAGAGAGAGAGAGAGAGAGAGACTGAACCGTGCGCTGCTGGCTATCAGCAACTGCAATCAGGCATTGATTCAAGCCAATGATGAAACTGAATCACTGAACAAGATCCGCAAAATCGTTGTTGAAGTCAGCGACTATCGTATGGCATGGGTCGGTTATGCGGAAAACGACACAGGAAAAAGCGTCCGTCCGGTTGCTGATGCTGGTTTCGATGAAAGTTACCTGCAAACACTGCATATCTCTTGGGCTGATGTGGAGCGTGGAAGAGGCCCGACAGGAACAGCCATCCGTACAGGAGCGCCGAGTACCATCAGTAATGTGGGAACTGATCCCCGATTCGCCCCATGGCGACATGAAGCAATAAACCGCGGTTATGTTTCCGCCCTGAGTTTACCCCTCCAGGAAGGTGATACCGTTTTTGGCGCATTAACGATTTATGCCGCCTATCCGGATACTTTTAATGACGTAGAGCAGCAAATGCTGGCATCGCTTGCCGGAAACCTTGCGTATGGCATTACAATGCTGCGATCCCGCAGAGCACATGAACTGGCCGAGGAGGCACTGCGTCAGAGTGAAGCCAGATACAGGAGCCTGTTTCAAAACAAGCATACCGTGATGCTGATTGTTGAC
Source organism: uncultured Chlorobiaceae bacterium (assembly GCA_903904495.1). Taxonomy (GTDB): domain Bacteria; phylum Bacteroidota; class Chlorobiia; order Chlorobiales; family Chlorobiaceae; genus Chlorobium. The sequence goes on along the minus strand of CAIVCU010000405.1, from coordinate 2,534 downwards.
CCGAAGGATGGCACCTTTACGGTCTCAAACCAAATCTTAGTGATACCAGCTATGAAAACTGGATCAATACCATTATCCCGGAGGATAGAGAACAAGTTGAACAAGCCGTCCATGAAGCTTTAAAAACAAGTAGCGAATACAGCTGTACCTGGCGTATTCGTGTTGCTGATGGAGCTGAACGCTGGCTAATGACCAAAGGGACTCCGTTCAAAAGTTCAGATGGAAAGATAGTGAGGTATGTCGGAATCGTTATTGACAACACCCGGAAATCAATTTCGTACTTATGGACATTAAAATACCGGTGATGAATGGCTTTGAAGCAACAAGACTTATCAAACAACTCCGACCGGAGTTGCCAGTCATCGCCCAGACAGCATTTACGTCAACAAAAGAGAAAGACAAAGCCAGAGAGGCAGGATGTAACGGTTTTATTACTAAACCGATCAAAAAAAGTGAGCTGATTGCATTGATTCATCAACTGCAGCCCCGGCAATGAGTAATCCTGTATTTGAAGAGCTTTGAGCGCCACCCCATGGGCATGATCATTATCGATTGATTGGGCATTGGATTTCAATGGACTGAACGTTATTCCAATTACCAATGCAAGAACTATTGCAACGCTTTTTACAGACAATCCCCTTATACCCATAATCTCCTTAATGATTAAAGCATTCGCCAATCTTTAAACCATGCACAAGGGCGTGTGTTTTATTCAAAAAAAAAGGCCTGCCTTCACACCATGAAATACTATTTCAAAGGGTTGAAAGCATGCCTCTTCCACACAACACAACACACAACCAAAAAATCTTGATGGAATCGAGCTCAGACCAAACTCGATCTCTACCAGGTAGCTTTACCAGAACTTATTATTTGATGCTGCATTAGTAAGAAGCTCAAATAGTAATTCACAGTGAGTATTTTAGCATATAAAAGCCTAAAGGAGTATTAAAAAAAGATTAAAAATCACTTAAAAAAACAACCAACTCTCTTGCAGTGCAGACATTTTTCGACAGTGAACAAATCTCATCCCGGTGAACAGTTACGGCACAGCATGCATTTGGCGGAAACTTCAAGAAAGCAATTGCAATTCACGAAGTTCTGACCTCATACCAATATTCAAGTTGAAGCGGGAAATATCCGAAATGAGAGAAGCTGGCATAAAAAGAGATATCAACGTAATCAGCGAAAAAGTGTTCGCACTCAGGTTAAAATTATATATATTTTAGATATATAAACCCAATTAAATGCAATGAAATATATATACAATAGATTTACCGAAGCTAAACCCGATAGCATGAGATTGTATCGCCCTTAGGATAAAAGTCATTGCTTAAATCTCATATTTTCTGCCTGTACTGGAAATTCCCAAAAAACAGGACCCCCATCATGAAAAAAGCCAACCTCCCTGCCGATGACTTCTCTGAATTGCGCTCCAGGGCTGAAGAGTTTCATCAGAATAGTTACATAAACACAACAGATTTTTCCTCTTCACCAGGTATAATGCTCCAGATGATCCATGAGCTCTCTGTGCATCAGATCGAACTGAAAATGCAGCAGGAGCAATTGATTCAATCGAGAACAGAGCTTGAGGAAAGTTTGCAGCGCTATACTGAGCTTTATGAGTTCGCTCCATGTGGCTACCTCACACTTACTCATGACAGTACGATACTGCAGGTAAACCTGACCACAGCAAAAATGTTTGGTATTCAGCGATCACTTTTGCAGGGTAATCGTTTAAAAAATTTCATTACTCCTGAAGATTGTCAAAAAATAAATGCAATGCTCCTGGACGTGTTCAGCCGCAAGGAGCCAGGATACTGTGAAGTAAGACTTTTAACTAACGCTGGCAAGCACGCTCCAAATCAACACGCAATATCAGGACTTACCATGCGCATTGATGCTGTAATAAGCAATGATAGCAAGGAATGCAGAGCTGTAGTCGTAGATATCACCAAACAGGTGCTTGCTGATAACCAGCTTAAAACCCTGAGTGCAGCTGTCCATCAAAGTCCCTCTGTTGTCGTTATTACTGATTCTTCAGGCGATATACAATATGTCAACCCTGTTTTTACGAAGCTCACTGGATATTCAATTAATGAGGTTCGAGGACAAAATCCCCGCATCCTTCAGTCAGGTCTTATGCAAAGATCTTTCTATGAAAATCTCTGGCAAACAATTCTTTCAGGTAATATCTGGAGAGGTGAAATACAAAACAGAAAGAAAAACGGTGACCTCTACTGGGAAAGAATAGCTATCTCAGGTATTGTGAAAGGAGCTGTAATAACCAATTTTGTTGCACTCAAGGAAGATATCACTGAACAGAAAAACAATTTGCTTGCATTGACAGAAGCCAAAGTAAGAGCAGAAGAGAGTGACCGGTTAAAATCAGCATTTCTCGCTAATATCAGCCATGAAATCCGCACCCCGATGAATGGTATTCTCGGTTTATCAGAACTGCTGAATGACTCTAAACTTTCAGAAGAAGAACAGTCTGAATATATCGGGCTTATTAAGCAAAGTGGTGAACGCATGCT
>CAIVCU010000404.1 GCA_903904495.1 uncultured Chlorobiaceae bacterium | reverse complement strand
TTCAGTTGTTTAACGCAAAAAACGACATTTTAAGATGAATGACAAATTGCCTTTGATATTTGCGTAAATTAAGGTGTTAGAGAATCTAAGGAGGGTTACTGTGTCAGAATATCCCGTCAATAGAGAGAGTGTTATGAGTAAAGGTGTGAGCAGGCATGTATATGCGCTTATCATGGCTGGTGGAGCAGGTAAGCAACTGTGGCCGGTTTCCAGAAAAAAAATGCCTAAGCAGTTTGCGGATCTGTTTGACGAAGGTACCATGATTGCCAGGACGGTACAACGGATCAGCGGTACGGTGCTTGAGGATAATATATTCATAATTACCAATGAACTGGGACGGAAGCAGATTGCCGCATCGCTTGGAAATTTCAGGGCGGACAATATTATTGTTGAGCCATCCAGTCGTAACACAGCGCCCTGTATCGCTCTTGCAACAGCTCATATCAAAAAAAGAGATCCGGATGCTGTGACCATTGTTCTTCCTGCCGACCATCTTGTGATGGACAATCAGGCCTTTCTTCATATTGTTCAGGCAGGCATTGAAATTGCATCGGTCAAAAAAGGCCTGGTTGCCATAGGAGTAAAAGCTGACAGACCGGAAACAGACTATGGTTACATTCAGGTTGATGAACAGCTTCCAATTCCTCTGGCATTTGCTGCAGGTTGTGAATTTACGCTCTTCAGAGTCAAGGCATTTGCGGAAAAACCGGACCTGGCAACGGCAGTAGAATTTCTTGAAAGCAAGGATTTTTACTGGAACAGCGGGGTATTTATCTGGCATATTGATGCTATTTCCAGAGAGTTCGAACGATCAATGCCTGATTTATACAAGGATCTGCTCAATATCTATGAAAGCCTTGGCACGGAAAAAGAACAAAAGGTGATTGAAGACGTTTACTCCTGGATTCACCCGATTTCTATTGACTACGGTATTATGGAAAAGGCAGATCATGTTTTCGTACTGACAGGAGAATTCGGGTGGACTGATCTCGGGTCCTGGGATGAGGTAGTGAAAGTAGCGGGGAGACGGAGCCTCGATGCTGAGGAGCAATCCGACGATCGGCTGGTGCAGATTGATTGTGAGAATGTCTTTGTCAGGAAGCCGGCAGGCAAGGTTGTCTGCTTGATAGGGATACATGACACGATTATTATCGAGACCGATGATGCGTTGCTGATCTGCAAAAAAGGGGAGTCTCACAGAGTGGGTGACGTTGTTGATATATTACGGCGTGATGAGCTTAAGGAATATCTCTAAGTCCCTGACTTCTGCGACCAGCTTACACCCTCTTTTGTATCTTTTATTTCAATCCCGACAGCAAGAAGCCTGTCCCGGATTTTATCACTGAGGGCAAAATTCTTGTTGCTTCTTGCGTCAGCCCGCATTTCCAGGAGAATTTCCATAATTCCTTCCAGCTTTTTGCCTGTCTGCATGGAATCTCTTCCGATGGCTTTTTCATTCGGGTTTAAAATCCCGAGAATTTCCGTTCCTGCCGTGTGTAGAAAAGCTTCAATCAGTTCCCTGGACTTTTTCGAAATGCCTTCGATGTCATCAAGGGCGGCATTAAGAGCTTTTGACAGGTCAAAAAGTACTGCGATAGCCACTGGCGTATTGAAATCATCATCCATTGCATCGGTAAAGCGCCGGAGAAAAGGTTCAACCTCAAACGCTGCAGTTCCGGATTTTTGCTCATGGAGCCGCCGCCGGGTTTCACGAAGTTTTTCGAGTCCTGTTGTTGATGCTTTTATGGCGGACTGGGAATAATCCAGTTGTGACCGGTAATGCGATTGAAGAATAAAGAATCGTATCACAAGAGGATCTGTTTCTTTAAACAAATCTTTGAGATTGACCGAGTTTTTCAGGGATTTCCCCATTTTAACACCATTGACCGTCACCATGTTGTTGTGCATCCAGAACCTGACGTATGGCTTTCCTGTTACTGCTTCCGACTGGGCGATTTCACAGTCATGGTGGGGAAACTTGTTTTCCATGCCCCCTCCGTGAATGTCAATGGTCTCTCC
>CAIVCU010000403.1 GCA_903904495.1 uncultured Chlorobiaceae bacterium | reverse complement strand
TGACTGCTGGTTTAACGATAAAAAGAAGGGAAGAAAGACAGAAAGAAAGAATTACTTAAAAACCGATAATTAGATTTGCAGAAACATAAGAATGGCAATAGGGAAAAGAAAACGTCTTTTCTTAATTGTCCGCATTTAACCCCTGAAACAATCCATCCAAAGAAGCGGCTGTAGTGAGTTCTCCACGGCGGGTGGCTTTAATGGCCTCAATCGTTTCTGCATTGGGAATAAGCGGCTCAAAAGGCAATGCCTTTTCAGCAACAACCCGTTTCAACATCAACCTTATGGCATCGGACAGGGAAAGCCCTATGGAAGCCAGTATAGCGGAAGCCTCTGCCTTCGTTGCGGCGTCAATCCTTGCCCTGACCACTGAATTTTCAATCATATCAACACCCTCCTTTTGTGGCTACAATGTAGCGCAATAAAGGACAAAATGCCGTTAGTTTTTTGGGGCGGCAGGGCAGGGGCGGGGCGGGATCTCAGATCGCCCATACAGCGAACCTGAACCTTCCCCTCAATCCTGAGCAGCTTCGCCACGTTTTAGAGGAACACTTCAAAACGCTTCAGTTGCTTCGAGACGTAAGGAAATAGTAACAAAAACGCCTGACTGTTTTACTCCTCAAAGACCACGGTTGCTCAAAAATTCTTTCTCGTTTTTCTCTCGAATGAATTTCTGAATTTCCTCTTTTACATCGTCGATGATTTTATCCATAACTATGTTTTGAATGTCTTCCTCGGAACGGCTTTTTTCATCTATGATTGAAATGATATCTAAAACAGGAATATCGGGGTATATGTTTTCAATTATTTCCTCGATGTTAGGAAGGACTTGAATGTTTTGTTGTATCAGGTCATCAATTCTATCCGGAAGTATAAGCAGAATAGGGTTGTAGACATTTTTGATGAAATTTTTGCAAGCATCATTATCAGGAATCTGAAAAATAAAATCGTCAAGATGGGAATTGGTAATCAATTTGTTTTTGATTTTCCATCCCTCGTTTAAGTTTGTCATAAAAAGTAATCGTTTAAAACTAAGTTATGTAATTCGTTATTACGTAATATTTATAAAAAAACTGTATTTCTCGCATGTATTTGCTTGGTATTATTGGATAAAATAAATTTTTTTCGCGAGCTCTACGCCGCCGAAAGCCCGCAGCCCCTTGATTTTCTTAGATGTTGAAAAGCCCAATACTGGATCAAATGATCATAGATCAAGTGCAAAGACGCACTTATAGCGATAGGTAAAGCAACACTTGCAGTGACAAGTAAAGTGTCGTATATTTGCACACTGAATATGTCGTATTTTTGCAATGCAAGGCATTGAATAAAAATGAGTAGATACGGAAGCATCGAATATAAGATTGTAGCCAGAATAGCGCGGAAGAAATGCGCTGTTTTCGTGCGTGAAGATTTTAAGGATTTGAGCGACTACGATCAAGTAGGTCGTGCGCTGCGCAATATAGCCAAAGAGGGGCGGCTTATTCGCTTGGGCTATGGCGTCTATGCCAAGGCTAAAAAATCATCCATTAATGGCAAACTGGTTCCCGTGGCTCCGCTGCCGGACTTGGCGAAAGAAGCGCTTGCTCGGCTTGGAATCAAAACCGCTCCATCCCGATTGGAGAAGGATTATAATGCAGGAAAAACAACACAGGTTCCTACTGGTCGGTTGATCGCCGTCAGGGGACGCGTCAATAGAAAGCTTGGATATGGCGGTGCTTATGTCAGTTATGAACCGGCGCCCTGAAAAAGGGCTGTTTGAAGAAGTTGCGCTTCTCAAAACTATTGATCCGTCTTTTATCGAGAAAGATTGGTGGGTAACACAAGTTATCGCTGTCCTTGCCAACCACACTGCCGAGGGCTTTGAATTTGTATTTACTGGCGGCACGGCCCTTTCAAAAGCCCACAAACTCATCCAGCGTTTTTCTGAGGATGTAGATTTCAGGGTTATTGCATCGATAACGCCACAAAACCGGAACACTCTTTCTACGTTCAAAAATGGGGTTATAGACGCCTTTCGCCAAAGCGGTTTTGCAATAGTGAACGATCAAATTCAGGCCAGAGACGGAAACCGATTCTTCTCGATTGATTTTGATTATCCAAGCCAATTTTCTCGCTCCAATGCGCTCCGCCCGCATATCCAGATAGAGATAACAGTCAGAGACCTGCAATGCTCACAAATCTATCTTCCTGTTTCTTCGTTTGTGAATGCCGTTACAAAAAACACAGCGGAAGTAAGCCGTATTGCCTGTATTGATCCTGTGGAAAGTGCTGCTGACAAACTGAGTGCGCTGGCGTGGCGTATTCCTGACCGTGTGCGGGGTGGAAAAGACGATGACCCTTCCCTTGTTCGACATATCCACGATCTTGCTTTACTGAAAGAACGGGCGTTGGCCCATACAAATTTCTCCGCCTTGGTCGCTGCCTCAATGCAAGCAGATGACCGCCGTTCTAAAAACAATCCGTTATTCGCCGGATTGCCTATGTCGGAAAAATTCAAGCAAATGCTAACAATACTGGAAACGGACAAAGAGGAATATGCCCGCGAATATGATCGGTTTGTCAAAGGCGTCTCTTATGCCGCTGAAGGGGAAGTCCCAGATTTCACTACAGCGGTGAAAGCTGTTCATGCTCTTGTGCAAATATCCGCACTATAGGCAGTAAACAAGAAAGACAGAAAGCACGAATTACCGAAAACTCACCGCCATAACTTCTCAAACCTTGCCGGATTTGACGCCGTATAAATCACGGTGTGCTGTATGTTCCGGTGTCCAAGATAG
>CAIVCU010000402.1 GCA_903904495.1 uncultured Chlorobiaceae bacterium | reverse complement strand
GGTTACCGTTAATCTTATCAGGGAAATCGACGCTGGAACTGACAGAAAGAACCGGGCAGAAATTACCGGTATCGCCTACATCGATGACGACGGCAAGGTATTCGCCACCGCTGCTCATCCGGTCATTGAAGACCTCGATACCCTCACCCCCGACTGGAGCCTTTACGACTGGGATAAATATATTTACACGCCTCTCGGCTGCCGTTTGGCGGTTCCTAACTTTGCAAGAGGATGTCCTTTTACCTGCACCTTCTGTTCACAGTGGCAGTTCTGGCGCCGTTACCGTGCACGCAGTCCCAAGACCTTCGTCGATGAGATAGAGGTGCTGGTGAAACAGTACAAGGTGGGCTTTTTCATTCTTGCTGACGAAGAGCCGACAATCAACAAACAGAAATTCGTTTCGCTCTGCCAGGAGCTTATCGACCGCAAACTTGACGTTACCTGGGGTATCAATACCCGCGTAACCGATATCATGCGCGACGCAGACCTACTGCCGTTCTTCCGCAAAGCAGGTCTGGTACACGTTTCACTTGGTACTGAAGCTGCCAGTCAGATGAACCTCAACCGGTTCCGCAAGGAAACCACCATTGAGGAGAACAAACTGGCCATCAAGCTGTTGCAGAAAAACGGTATCGTGGCTGAAGCTCAGTTTGTTATGGGCCTCGAACACGAAACACCTGAAACCATCGAGGAAACCTACCAGCTCTGTAAAGACTGGGATCCCGATATGGCCAACTGGACCATTTATACACCATGGCCATTTTCCGATCTCTTCAAGGAACTCGGCGACAGGGTTGAGGTACGCGACTACTCCAAGTACAACTTCGTTACTCCGATTATCAAGCCCGACAACATGGAGCGTGAGGATGTGCTGAAGCTTGTGCTGAAATCTTATGCTCGCTTCTACGCACGCAAGACCTTCTTCGGCTACCCATGGATAAAAGATCCTTATGTACGCAAGTACATGCTTGGCTGTCTTAAAGCTTTTGCACAGACCACCATTACCAAGCGCTTCTACGATATCGATCGCGTCAAGACAAAGAACAACAAGATCGAAATCGACCTCGGCTTTGATAAATCCAGGATTCTTAGTCAGGATGAGGTCAAAAACCTCAAGGAGCTGCGCCCTGAAATGGTTGCCGACATGAGCTTCGGTCTTAAAGAGGCCGGTTACCAGCGTGAGCACGACGAGCACAACTGGGACGAGTTCGACGAAAGCACAATTAAGGATCGTAACTCTTCAACTGTCCGCAACTGCTGATAACACCTGTTCTATCATAAAACAAAAAGCCCTTCGGAAACGGAGGGCTTTTTGTTTTATGACTTATTGCTTTTTCATGCCTCATTCATGAAAGCATGGAGTGAAAGCTTCTGAAGATGGTTCCGTATGTCAACAGGCCAAGCGGATATTTTCTCATTGAATTTTTCATGATTTCCAGTAAACAAAGCCCTTGCAGCCTCCTCAAATCCTGGCAAGTCACCACCCATTGCAGACATAAACCTGTAGACACCTCCTTGTGAATTACGCAACTGATCACGATCGCTGTTTATGCGCCGGGCTTCCTCGACAAGTTTACGAAGCGCTACAGATGCGCCACCGGGTTGACTGTTAAGCCACTCCCAGTGTCGGGGCAGTAAGGTGACTTCCCGGGGAATAACCCCCAGTTTCGGGCGTCCCGGCCCCCGGTGAATAATTTCCTCCCTGATTACATCTGCCGATGAATCTGCGATTTCTGACGGATTACCCAAACTCTTTAGAACCTCATCCATCGTTACACGAAAATCCACCTCAACAATCTCACTACTTTCGTCATCAAAAATCAGGATGGAGAGTGCCTCCCCTTTATCAAGGGCCTCTTTAACCGTTTTGATGACCTCTACAAGCTCTCCTGATGCAATACTGCGACTGCCGTCAAATGCAGTGCAATGTGAATTATGTTGACTTTTCATTTTGAATAAAATAATGACATCAATATTACCCGGATATATTTCCCTTTCAATATAAAAGAATTAAAAGAGAATAGTTAATATTATCCGGATATTATTATTTTTTCTCTTGCAGAGTCGTTCCAATGCCGAGACGGTCAGCTATATTGGCTTCAGGGTCGATCACCGGTCTGATAAGCGGCGAAGCACAGGTCATGAGCGTAGTGACTCCGGGTCCGTGACCGGCCTCCATGCAATCGCTGTGCACGACTATTCCGATAGTGACGGCACCTTTGCGATACGCTCTGCCGTAACGGTTGTCGTGATCCAGAAGAGCAACAAAATCACCGAAACGGATTTTATCGATTCCGTACTCTTTAACTGTTTCAGCATCGCTTGTCATGATGTCGTAATCCCCTTTTGCCACGTGGGCGGAACCGATTCCTGATCCCATACAGACTGCAGGAATAACGGTTGTAACCGGCACTTCAAGCACTCCTCCCTCAATTTCCCTGATGTTCATAACCTTAAGCAGATCAGGATCGAGGTTAAACAGGATAATGCCAGGATGATCTGTCAGCTTAAGCCCCTGTCCTTTCCCCCGGATAATGATGGTATCACTGTAAAGAAGCTTTTCCTTCACTACGCGTGCAAAATCCACTATGACATGTTCAGATCCTCCATGATGACCGAGCACGCGTCCTTCGGCACCTTTTGCTTCACCGGTTGCGACTCTGGCAATGTTGCCGGCACAGGAGTATATCTGCAATCCGACGTTTGGATGCTCAAATGGTTTATTGGTATCAGCTGTGCAACTCACTCCAGGTTCAATATGATCACCCTGCAAGCCAAAAGCCGGATCTCCTGCCTGAACGTTCAGGGTTATGCCTCCGATCGATGGGAGAATAAAGGGAGTGCCATGATGGTCGACTTCCCAGTTGCCTCTGGTTCTCGGCTGTCCCGGCTGGCATTGGAGTAAAAATTCTACAAGATGCTTTTCGTTGGTGTTAAGCATAACTTCTTCTGATTGATGTTTTTCTAAATAAGTCTATGTATCAAATCCCGGACGAATAAAGGCACGTGCGGCGGGGAATACTACTTCAAGTGAACGGCGAAGACGATCAAGATGAAGAAGAATGGAAAGAGTTTTATCCTCATGGGCAGGATATTCGGAATAGAGTACGCTCCATGCAGCAAGAGAACGGTCAATTGCGATCAGAGCAACTTTTGCAGTACCGCAGGCATCACCTTGCACTTCGTCTTGAGCTGTATCAAGTTCGTTAAGGCGACCTTCGATTGCACGGACAATTTTCGGATAGATAAAATACTGATAATGCCTGATAACCTTGAGATGCTCATCAAGAAAGAGAGGGTGATTGGTCAGCAGTGAATCGTCAGCTTCGAAAAATTCGTCAACAGCAGCAAACCATTCGTTAACCATACCGGAATAGACAAGAGCTGCACTTGCACAAGGGTGTTCACGGGCGTTCCGATGAAAACTCTCGTACAGTTGTGAAGATGCTGTTTCTTTATCCAGATCTTCCGGATCGATTCCTTCCTGTACGGCCATTTCCCTGATAAGGCGCATTGCCTGAACGAGAGCTTCGCCCATATCCTCCCAAAACCTGGCATTCAAAGCATCAAAATCCCTCAAGGAATCTCCACTTCGAGTTTCTTCGGATTCAATCTGAAACTGAAGACATCGAGAAGTATATGCGCATCGCTCACACCAGCGGTCGCAATAGTTATAGATGCCCGGGATAAAGTCCGGTTCAGTGGCCATTGACTATGCTCCTATGTTTTCCTTAACATTCATCTCTACCAGTCGATCCGGCCTCTCAATGACTTGATATCAGATCGCTTCTCCTTTGTTTCAAGTCGTTTAACTTTTGAACTGAACGTTGGTTTTGTTCTCCTGCGTTTTTTGGGAACATCAGCCACACTTCCCAGAATCATCTGAAGCCTGTCAAGAGCATCTGCCCGATTTTTCTCCCTTGTACGAAAACGCTGAGCTTTGATAACAAGAACTCCTTCGCTTGAGAGGCGCTGATCCCTGAGACTAAGCAGACGCGCCTTTATCTCTTCAGGAAGAGAGGAGGCTCTGATATCAAAACGCAGATGAACCGCACTCTCAACCTTGTTCACATTCTGTCCTCCTGCACCCTGAGAACGCATAGCATGCAGCTCAACTTCGGTGACCGGAACAGTGACCTTTTGTTTGTTTTTCCTGACTTCAGTCATTATCATGCTCTATGTCACGCCTATCTTGATCCATTTTCAGCTCCAATTATGGTGAACATTTCTATAAGGCAGCTAAGACGGTGATAGTTGCCGGCCATGTTTCAAACCTGATGCTTTTTATTCCTACGGATTCCGCCGCCTTGCAGTTTTCCGGCTTGTCATCGATCAGTATAAATTCATGAGCCGCTATGCCTGAATCTTGAAGAACATGCCGAAATGCGTCAGGTGAATTTTTCATAAAACCATGTTCGTAAGAAAGATAGTAACGCTCCCTCTCCCTTAAAAGTGGATATTTAGTCAAGAGAAAAGCAAAATGCAGAGGATCGGTATCGCTCATTATCCAGAGCTGATGCTCTCTGCTGAGAAGCTCCACGCCATCTGCTGCACCCTCCATCGGGGAAAACACATCCTGCCAGCGCTCCCTTATTTCACCATGGCTCATGCTTCTGGTCAGCGAATCGCGGCCGATCATACAGAGATAATCAAGTGGTGCAATGATGCCCTGCTCAAACTTCATTTTAAGCTCTCCTTCACAATACTTCCTGAACACCGCCTGCAGATCGGAAGATCCATCGGACAAAACTCCCTTGCAGAATCGTAAAAAATCTACCGATACAATCACGTTGCCGATATCAAGTAAAATAATGCTCATGCTACTTCTTTCTGTTCTTATTGTTGCTTTCAGTGCTCTTTTGACGGAAAATCGCAGAAACACAAAGGGCGCATGATTATGCGCCCTTTGTGTTTCTGCCATAGCTGAAACTGTTCGGCTTCTCCGGAAAAAACCTTGTGCGGTTAATTATTACAACCACATTCAGATAAAACGATAGTGCTGATAACTAATCCGCAGACAAAGCCGCTCGGACAAAACGGCGTGAAGAACCGTTCTATGGTTCGAAAAAGTTTTAGAGAGGAGTTACATCTTCAGCCTGGAGGCCTTTTGCTCCCTGGGTTACTTCCATCAAAACTTTCTGGCCTTCGACAAGTGTTTTGCGACCAGTACCATTGATGGCACTATGATGCACAAAAACATCTTTTCCGCCTTTCTGCTCGATGAAGCCGTAACCTTTTTCTTCGTTGAACCATT
>CAIVCU010000401.1 GCA_903904495.1 uncultured Chlorobiaceae bacterium | reverse complement strand
TCTGCCGGTGCAGGTTTAACAATAACTCGATCAGCTAAGGGTTTCAAGTTCATTGTCTTCTCTTGTTTGGGTTTTAGATTAATAGTAAGATACTATTGATTGTTGCTTTAACTTTTATGCTTTTAGCACTCGAAAGCCTTGAGTGCTAAAAGAACACCTAATAATATAAAAAAAATTGTCCCTTCCAAAAGTTTCTTTATCTCAGGAAATACATTTTTCATTTACAAACGATATGCCTATGTATACGGAATCAGATACATCAAAGGATCATGCACTCTATTACACAATCGGTAAAGTTGCCATGGAAAAACTGACAAGCACCCTCTCAAAAATGCAGGACGATACGGCTACAAGCGAAGACCGGCAGCTCGCTGCACTTCTACAGGAAATTGCCGCTCTTGCCAAAAACCGCATGTCGGTAGCGGCAAACGAAACCGAATTCAGTAAAGGAAATGCGGTATGGGTTGAACGGACAGCGCAGTCGCACTTTCCGCATATCCGGCTGCACGGCGGAGCACTTGAAGATGACCCGCTGAAAAGCTGAGGAACAAAAACAGCTTCAACGTTCAAGAGAGGGTTTGAGATAGCGGCCAGTCAGAGAGTGATCCATCGCTGCTATCTCTTCCGGTGTGCCTTCTGCAACAATAGTGCCTCCTTTATCCCCCGCACCCGGTCCAAGATCGATAATCCAGTCAGCCTGCGTGATGATATCCGGATTGTGTTCAATAATGACCAGAGTATTTTTCTGATCCAGAAGTTTTTCAAAACAGCTTATCAACTTGTTGATATCCTCGAAATGGAGACCCGTTGTCGGCTCATCAAAAATAAAGAGGGTATGCTCCACATCGGCACGGGCAATAAAACTTGCAAGCTTCAGACGCTGTGCCTCACCGCCAGACAGGGTACTTGACGACTGTCCAAGCCTGATATAACCAAGCCCTACCTCGTCAAGTACTATCAGTTTTCTTGCAATCCCCTTCTCATTACGGAAAAATACCATGGCCTCTTCAACAGTCATATCGAGCACTTCGGCAATAGAAAGCCCCTGAAACTTCACTTCAAGGGTATCAGGTTTGTAGCGCAGGCCTCTGCAATCCTCACAAACAGCTTCGATATCGGCAAGAAATTGCATTTCAATGTGGACACTGCCCTCTCCGGCACAGGTTTCACAACGACCGCCGGGAATATTGAAAGAAAAATAACCTGCCTTCAAACCCCTTTGTTTTGCATCCCTGGTCTGCGAAAAAAGCGTACGGATGTCATCGAATATTTTGAGATAGGTTACAGGGTTACTGCGGCTTGATTTTCCAATAGGAGACTGATCAACATGTTCAACCCGATCCACAAGCCATGTTCCTGAAATTGAACGATGGGTTCCGACTTTTTCCTTTAACCCGACTTTTTCCTTCAGAATCCCCTTGTTGAGAATATCGTTGACCAGAGTTGACTTGCCCGAACCGCTCACACCCGTCACACAGGTCATGACACCGAGAGGGAAGCGCACATCAATATTTTTCAGATTGTTCTGCATGGCACCTGTAATTTCAATGCAGGAGGTGAAATCCGGCGTTCTGCGAATCTTCGGCACCGCAATCCGTTTTGAGCCTTTAAGATACTGGGCTGTCAGCGAAGTACCGTGATCCCTCATTTCTGTGACCGAACCATGAAAAACCACTTCACCTCCAAGACGACCGGCATACGGGCCAAGGTCGATAACTTCATCGGCGGCTTCGATAATTTCACGGTCATGCTCAACAACAACAACCGTGTTTCCAAGATCGCGCAACCGTCTGAGCAGTGAAATGAGGCGTGCAGAATCACTCTGGTGGAGTCCGATACTCGGCTCGTCAAGAATATAGATGGCTCCGACAAGCGGAGAACCAAGAGAGGTGGAAAGATTGATGCGCTGAAACTCCCCTCCGCTCAAGGTATGGGTCAGCCGGTCAAGAGTAAGATAATTCAACCCCACATCGAGCAGATAGCCGAGACGTTTTATGATTTCCTGCAAGATAACTTCCGCCACTTTGCGGTCGAAGGGCGAAATATCGAGATTCCGGAAAAACTCGAGAGCCTCGCCAATATTCATACGCGAAACCTCACCGATCTGGCAGCCGGAAACCCTCACAAGTCTTGCATCAGGGTTAAGGCGGTTCCCCTCACAGTCCGGACAGGTCGCATAACCGCGGTATCGACTTAAAAAGACCCTGTAGTGCATCTTGTAACCGGCATCTTTCTCAATTTCAGCAAAAAAGGGCCAGATCCCCTTGTATCGTTCATCAGGAAGTCCTTTCCAGATAATCTCCTTATGCGCATACGAAATTTTTTCATAGGGAACATCAAGGGGAATTCCAAGCGTTGGTGCCACTGCAAGAAGCTGCCTGAGATTCCAGCGATATTTTTCAGAGTTCCAGCACGCTATCGCACCCTCTTCAAGCGTGAGCGACTTGTCGGGGACAACAGCATCTTCATCAATACCTGCAATGCGGCCAAACCCCTGACAGGTTGTGCAGGCGCCTATCGGCGAGTTAAAGGCGAAAAGCTGGGGAGAAAGCTCCTGATATTCAATACCATTCAATTCAAGACGGTCACTGAAAAGGTAGGTTTTTCCTCCGACAACCTTCAGGGCCGAATCGCCTCCGGATTCATTGAAACAGCTTTCGGCTGCCTGAGAGACGCGGCTGAAAACCTTTTCATCATGCTTAGCAACAAAACGATCGACTAAAACCAGAAGAGATGCGCGTTCGGTTTGAGACATCTCAAGCACACGCTTACAGGCTTTCTCAGTGTTAAGATCAAGCACCTCATCACCGGCTACCACCCTGAAAAAACCTTTTTTCAGAAGATTTGCTATTTCATCCTGGACCGAACAACTATGGTGTCCTGCATCCTGATGAGCAGGAAAAAGAAATCCCACATAAAACTTAGTTCCCTCGTCAAAAAAACCGGCTTGGAGGCTCACATCATCCGGAGTATGCTTCAGCACAAGCTCGTTGGTATCGCGAGAATAGATTTTGCCAATTCTGGCATAAAGCAGACGGAGATAGTCATAAATTTCCGACACAGTGCCAACCGTGGAACGCGGGTTTTTCGGAATGGGTTTCTGCTCGATAGCAATGGCCGGAGCAATTCCTTCAACACTCTCTATGTCAGGCCGCGGCATGCGTTCGAGGAACTGGCGAACATAGGCTGAAAGAGATTCGACATAGCGGCGGTGTCCTTCAGCGTATAGGGTATCGAATGCAAGACTTGACTTGCCCGATCCGCTGACACCAGTCAGGACTACAAACCGGTTACGGGGAATACAAACCGAAATATTCGCGAGATTATGCGTATTGATGCCTTTGAGGACAATATCCGGCAGACTCGTTTCAGCGACTGCTGAAGTGTTGAGCCTATGAGTGGTCATGATGTCTAATAATCTTGTACATTAATGATTGGTCGGGGAAACCTTAAAGAAGAGTCCTCTCACCCTGAGGAGGTAATAAACGCAGAACAAAGGGAAGGAAAAAACCTTTTCTGCTACTCTGTTATCTCCTGCAGTAACACCTGGATTGTCGTTTCCGTTAAAAGATCGTGAATTTTCCCTTGAAGCCTGTTCATATAGTTCCTGTGATTGCATGAGGAATATATTTCACAGCTGCCGGACTTCACTCCACAGTGCACAATATGCGGCTTTCCCTCAATGGCGACCGCAATATCAGCAATAGTGATTTGAGCTGTCGGCCTGCCAAGCATATAGCCGCCTTTCACCCCCTGAACTGAGGTTGTAATACCGGCCTTTTTAAGGCTCTGCATGGCCTTGGAAAGAAACTCCTGAGAAAACCCGATATCATCGGCCATTTCCTTGACAGTAACCACCCTGTCCTGACCCTTGGTCGCCAGGTAAGAAACCGCATGAAGTCCATATTCAAATTTTCTGGAAACCTGAAGCATATGTTATGTTCTGATAAATAGGATAAGTTTAAGCCTATTCTTCGTGTTAACCAATATCTTTTATATTGCCATTTAACGGATATATTGTTTTATAAGTTTTATACCATACGAGAATTTTACTGATTTTATAATGAGCAGCGCGGTGAAAGATCAATACTTTTTATGGCAGTTCTCACCTGAAGATGAAGCAAAAATCAGATATCAGGAGTTCGGTCAAGATAACCCTGAAAAAACTCCCCTTCTTTTTATTCACGGTTACGGCGGTATGATTGAGCACTGGAATCTGAATATTCCTGCATTTGCCCATGAGCATAAAATCTATGCCCTCGACCTTATCGGTTTCGGAAAATCACAGAAACCGAATGTCCGGTACTGTCTTGAGCTGTTTGCCGCACAGATAGAAGCATTTCTTTATCTGAAAAAGCTGGATAAAGTCATTATTATCGGCCATTCGATGGGTGCGGCAAGCGGCATCTATTTTGCCCACCACAAACCAGACAAAGTCAAAGCCCTCATCCTTGCAAACCCCTCCGGTCTTTTTGGTGACACCATGGAGGGTGTGACCAGTTTTTTCTTCGGAATAATCGGATCACCTTTAATCGGAGAGGTACTGTTTACAGCTTTTGCAAATCCGATGGGTGTAAGCCAGAGTCTCATACCTACATACTTTAATCAAAATAAGGTAGATGTAAAGCTGATCAATCAGTTCACACTGCCGCTTCAGGACAAAGGAGCCCAATGGTCTTACCTTTCGCCCTCAAAAAGGCCTCTGGATTTCAGGCTCGATCATCTCCCGAAACCATGCAATTACAAGGGACCGGCATATCTGGTATGGGGTGCAGAAGATTCAGCTCTCCCTCCTCATAAAATCATACCTGAATTTCAGCAACTTCTGCCACAGGCTGGCGCATTTATCATTCCAAAAGCATCACACTGCATGCACCACGATGCGCACGAGGAGTTTAACCGCCGGTTGAAAAAGATACTCGACCTGATTGAGAAAACTGACTCAACAGAACTAATAGGCTGATCCATTTCCGGTTTTTACGTTGAAACTGCTATATGGAGGTTTCAAACCAATCTGGATAGAATAGCTCCTGAACTGTCCGAAGGGAATCAACAAAAAGCTCATCTGCCAGCAATCAAGATCCCGATTAAGTCGTAACATGGGAAAAGCCCACTGATTATTTTGAAAATCATACCCGCTATTCAACACTATCTGCCACTCTTTTGATAAAGACTCCTTGGCCGATACGTTTAACAACGTCGTAGTTACTGGCGCAAGAGGATTGCTCTTATCGGATTGCAGAAAGAGAGAAAACTGGATCTGCCATGGTTGCCGGAAATCAATGGTTCTAAAATATTCCGTATTAAAGCGCTCGAGAAATATTGACTGTGCCGAATTCGGAACAATAAGCGGAGCGATAGGAGGTATGGTTGGAAACGCCGAAGAAGAATCTTCGCTGTCACCCTGAATATTCAGACTCATGTTGAGAAAACCCTTGATAAAGCGAAATAATCCGGAACCATCATCACGGTTAAGGCGGTTGATCCTGTTACCTGTAAGCGGATCGTAACTGTACATATCATACATGGAGCCTGCACTGAAAAGAAGGTTCGGTGACAGAAGATTGCTTGATGCTGTCAGGGTAAGCGGATCAAGGTGAAGGGCATCAGCATTAAAATTGTAAGCCGTCGTTGCGTTAAATGAGAAGAGCTGAACACTCTGCGCTCCGACAGAAGTGCCATCTTCCCCTGAGGACTCAGACTCCCTGAATTTACCTTGAATAAGATTTTTGAGAGTAATACCAATTTTACTCTGCCCTTCGGGTACTCCAGCGTAGTTGGTATTATTTAATCGGACAAAAAGCTGAGGATCAGTCCAGTCATAGACATTCCCATAGTAATTATAAACGCTGCCTGAAAAGGGTGGATTCCAAAGGAAGCTGATGGTTGGAATAAACGTGTGGCGAAATGCATCAAGCCCAAAAAGTTTACCAAGGGAGCCCGTCTCAAGGGTACCGTAGAGCCGTGTAGTGGCATCTAAAGCAAACACGGTTGTTGAAAGGTCGTTACCGGCACCATCAGTATACAACGAATGGATAAAGGTCAGGCTGGGATTAACATTAAAATAATGAAACAGGGTTGATTGCATTCGAAGAGGAAATACAACGGTTGTACCACTGTTGGCAAAGTTATAGAACCCGGACACCGGTTGTGACGCTTGCAGGCTCACACCCTGGGTGAAAAGGGCCTTGTTCCCTTCCGAAAATTCATGGTAGTACCCCAACTCAACGTTCGCATTTGCCGCATAACCTGTTGAAGTGCCTGAAGTCTGTGAAGCAGAAGACCCACTGAATGACGCTCCAGTGGAAAGTGAAACATCCGATCTCCATTCGTCATCCGAAGCACCGGAACGAAATGGATACATTCGGTTCTGGTAGAACGATGCATCGATTGTCTGGGTTGCATCAAGAGTGCTCAAGTCTTCGGAGCGATTGTACGTAAGTGCAGCAATGCTGTTCTCATCGCTGAAAGTCTTCGCCAGGGCCGCTCGAGCATTTGATTGCTGCGATACCATGGTGATCGAATTATTTGCATTCAGATCGTAGCCCTGAGGCGGGCTCTGGAGCTGGAAATTGACATCAAGCCGGGTTGAAGAATCAAAAACCTGGTTGTGGATTATTTTCGCATCCCAGTCATTGTATGTCGGATACTTTAAATACTCCCCTGAAATCTCTCCTGAAAAAAAATTGTTTTCTTTATAGCGAAACCTTTCTCCAAGCCCCCAACTTCCATTTACCGACAGCTCACCATCAGCCTTGACATCCATATAATCATTAATGGCCCAGAAATAACCGAGATTCGACAACGTGTAACTCATATCGCTGTTATGACCAATACCGGGAACAAGAAAACCTGACGACCGGCTATCCTTTAACGGGAAAGCCATATAGGGCAATGCCAGAACAGGTAAAGCCGGCATACGAACAGAAAAAAGCTCCGGCCTGATATACATGATCATCGGGCTTGCAATAATTCTGTTATCGGGAATAATGGTCATCTGTGAGGATGAAATCCACCAATGAGGCGGATGATCATCGCATGTTGTGAACGTACCGCCCTGGATGTTCATTTCACCATTTTCAAGCCTGGTTACATGCTCGCCGCTAAAAAAGACCTTATTGGAAGAGGATAATACATTCGTTGTCTCTCCCCTTTTTGTTTTAAAGTTATAGGTCATTGTTTCAGCATTGAAACTCCCCTGACGATCAGTAAAGACAGCAGGGTCGGTAACCTTTTTCGAGGAGTCAGCATTACCGTATGCATGAAAGAGTGAGGTATCGAGATCAATGACAATTTTCGGGGCTGTTACATTGGAATCTTCATTGTCGATGCGGGCCTTCCCCCACAACTCCATGTTGCGCCTGTCGATATTGTAGATCACTGAATCCTTTGCTGTATAGAGCACCGTGCTTTTGAGGGCTCCACTGACGAAAAGGGAATCGGGCAGTACCGTTTGTTTTCCAGAAGCGTCCGTTTTCAGCTTTACTGACTGTGCCGAAGCATACCCTGGCACCCCGAAAACAAGAGGCAGTGCCAGAACAAAGAGGCAGAAAATAGCCACTATCAACTTTCGTCGTTTATTGGACGTCAAGGCAGTATCTCTCCGCTAAAGTATTGTGATGGTCAGTGATAAAAGTTTAAATATATTATTTAATTAATGGCTGGTGAGTGTTTTTCTGCAGAGCATCATCACCGGAAAGGCAGTAACCATTCTGTTCGTAATTATTTAACTTATAGTCGTTCCATGGTGCCGATAGTTTATTCCGCACCCGATTCCGCCGGACATTTCGGCTCTTTCGGAGGCAAGTTCATCCCTGAAACCCTTGTAAAAAATGCAGCCGATCTTGAATCGGAGTATCTCAAGGCAAAAAAAGATCCTGCCTTTCAGTCAACACTGAACCACCTTCTTCGTGATTATGTAGGCAGGCCAACACCACTCTATCATGCCGAACGACTCAGCACGATCCTAAAGGGTGCACAGATCTATCTCAAGCGCGAAGACCTTTGCCATACCGGTGCACATAAAATCAACAATGCACTAGGGCAGGTACTGCTTGCCCGCCGCATGGGCAAAAAAAGGGTGATTGCCGAAACAGGAGCGGGACAACACGGAGTAGCCACTGCAACAGTATGCGCTCTTTTTGATCTTGAATGTATTGTTTATATGGGAGAGGAGGACATCCGCCGGCAGGCGCCAAACGTGGCAAGAATGAAGCTGCTCGGAGCCGAAGTCCGCGCAGTTGGCAGCGGTTCTAAAACCTTGAAAGATGCAACAAGCGAAGCAATCCGCGACTGGATGAATAATCCTGAGGAGACTTTTTACATCATCGGCTCAGTTGTCGGCATGCATCCCTATCCGATGATCGTTCGTGATTTTCAGGCCATTATAGGTCAGGAAACCCGATCACAGATTATTGATCAGACCGGCAGGCTTCCCGATGTTATCGCAGCATGCGTTGGAGGAGGAAGCAATGCAATCGGCATGTTTTACGAATTTTTAAACGATGCCTCAGAGGTTGAACTGGTTGGTGTTGAAGCTGCCGGTGAAGGCCTTATGGCACGCCATGCGGCATCCCTGACTCTTGGAACACCTGGTGTACTGCATGGAGCCATGACCAAACTTCTGCAGAATGATGATGGGCAGGTACAGGAAGCACACTCTATCTCCGCGGGTCTTGACTATCCCGGGGTAGGCCCTGAACACTGTTATCTCCAGGAACTCGGGCTGGTTACCTACACATCGGTCACTGACATCCAGGCACTCTCTGCCCTTAAGAGGCTTGCTGAAACCGAAGGGATTATCTGCGCGCTTGAATCGGCCCATGCCGTACACTATGCCATCATGAGAGCACCCGAAATGTCCCGTGATGCCATCCTTGTCGTGAATCTTTCAGGCCGGGGAGACAAGGATATGGAAACAATTATGAAGGAGCTGGACTTGTGAGCAGTAGGCAATAGGCAGTAGGCAGTAGGCAGTAGTCGAAAATAGCGTTAACTGAATAATTGGAAAAAGATTATCAAGAAAATGTATCCAGCAGTTGCACAAAAATAAAATATCCTTATATTAATGCCTCATAATGCGGGAATAGCTCAGTTGGTAGAGCACAACCTTGCCAAGGTTGGGGTCGCGAGTTCGAGTCTCGTTTCCCGCTCAGAAACATAAATATACTTTGAAAGCCTCGATCTCCCGAGGCTTTTTTGTGTTCATTGTTTCGGAAGAGCACCATCTAACCCGGAGAAAAGAAATCAAACAATACAATCTTGTTTGAAAGACCATAATCTCACCTGCTTTTTTTTCTTTCAAGCAAGAATTGAGTAGATTTACCTGCGTAAGGACTCTTTTCAGACCCCATGCTGAATAACCACATGATAACAACTCAAGTTCAGGAAGACCTGACACTCGATGGCGAAGTGCTCTTTGTTGCTAAAATAAAAGGCAATAGCATTGTTATTCCATCCTCAATCGAGTTCAACCCAAGTAAACCGATGGTGAAAAAGGTTGAAATCAAAGCACTTACCTGCAATGAAATCAGTTTGAATGTTTTTCTTGAGTCTATCCGCACAGAAGATCAAGGAAAAGATATCGCTGAAAAAGTTACACTGGAGGTGCTCAGCCACATCGCTTTCCTTTTCAGCTTAGCATTTGAAAGGCCTCAATTCAGTGGTGGTCATTTTTTTGCTAATAATTCAGACATGGAGTTCTTTTCGGATAGTGTTATCGATACCCCATCTAACGTTGCAACTGGTGACGTCTTATTGTTGACAAATGAACGCGCTGAAGAGCTGAAGACCCGACTCGAAAAAGCCTCTTCGTTAGAGAGGTTATATTTTTTGATGTTTCGCTCTGCTCTTCAGTCAAAAAGTCCTGTGGAACAATTCCTGTATCTTTACAGTATTTTGCTGACACTCAACAATGACGACCAGAATGGTGTCGATGCTTTTATTGTAACAGAGCAGCCTTCAGTCCCGAAATTACCATCTGTGGCGTCATGGAAAAATATAGAAGATGAAACGATCTATACATGTTTACGGAATTCAGTGATCCAATACCGGAAAGTCGTCAACAATGATTCTTTCATAAGAGAAATTGAGAATCATCTTCCCCGCTTGATTGAACTTACAAAGAAAGCCATCGAACTGAACACTTAGAATGTCGAATAGTGTACGGTTTTAGCTATTACTGTTTTTTATCAATTTCCGGGCAATACTATCGCCTAGGGATGCTGCCACAGTCAAGTCAGATATTGCGCCGCGACTATCCCCGACTGCCGATTTTGCCAACCCTCTGTATCGATAGGCTTCAGCATTTATAGGTTTTGGATCAACATTAATTGCTTTTCTGAAGTCCGCTTTGGCGGCTTCACTCTTTCCTAATGCACGTTTTGCAATACCTCGATTGAAGTAGGCCTTTGCAAGGTCAGCTGACGCAAGTTTAGGATTTTTTTTAATAGCTTTGGTCAGAAACACTATAGCCTCCGTGTTATCACCTGATTTAATCTTTGTTTCGCCGCTGCTTAAATAATTGTTGTTACGCTGACAACCAGATGAACATGAGATAGTTCCAGTAAGGCCCGCAATAAAAAGAAACCGTAAAAAGTGTTGCATTTGGCACCTCGCTTTTCAGGATGAATTTGAAGGAATGCGGCACGTAAACATCGGCAGCAAAAACGATACCTCCATTGCAGCAAACTTCAGGTTAATCAGCAGAACCTTAAAGGGGGCTTAATACAAGCTTATAATTCAGGCAAAAATATTACCGATCACATCACATGACCCCTATACTGCAACATGCACCGCTTCCTTGAAAGAAGAGCAAGTTTAAAGCTTAACGGCACCTATATCAAGCTACTCAACCAGGTTGAAAAAGCAATACTCATCTTCCTGGATGAATTTGGCCCTACCTTATCGACGGAATCATGATAATCATGTGCTATTTTTTTAGCCACACTTTCTCGTCTTTTTGACTCCATACTCATTTAGCACAGAATAATATTTTATCCGGTTTCAAATTCAGTACTTGTTATTTTTCGCAAGAAAACACCGAAACAAAACCATTTGTATTATTGTAGCGACCAATAATTTTTCAGATCAAACATGTGGTTTTATTGACACCTTGTCAGGGTTTTCCTTTTGTGTTGGCTTGAATCGCATATGTAGCGTATTTATTAATGAATCGCCGACAATTTATTTCATCCCATATTTTTTACTTTCCCGAACAATTGATGCAGATTAATGTTTTACGAACCCAATAATGATGATGTCTGCAAAAGTTTTTTCCTGGTTATGATTGCCCTATAGAGGGTTACCGTTTTGAGATCTGCAATATCCCTTCATTTCTTTCCGCCATTTATTCAAGACAAAACCTTCGTGTTTTATAATCTTCAAATGTTCAAGTTGAGCCATGCAAAAAATTTTTATGTGTCATTGCGCAGAATTAAACTCTCTTTCAGGAAGAAGCAACAACATGTGTCCTGTTAAAATCACAAATTTCTTACTGAACTGTTTAGAGTTGCACAGTAGTGTCCGGTTAAAATAAAGCCAGTTGAAGT
>CAIVCU010000400.1 GCA_903904495.1 uncultured Chlorobiaceae bacterium | reverse complement strand
TGGCATGCAAAGGGTCAGGAGTTCGAGTCTCCTTAGCTCCACAGAAAAAAATACAAAAAGCGCAGATTATCCCTGCGCTTTTTTGTTTTAAATCCGATCTCTCCTTGCAACGAATATACATCACACTTTTTTCCTGCCCACTCTGGCAATCAGAAAAACAATCCCCACAATCAATGATGCCGAAAGACCCGCTACAATATTGAGGAGGGCGGCAGTCAAAACAACAGGAAGGGTCAAACTCACCACAAATCCAAACATACCGGCACTTCCTATAAAGCTCATGGCTGTAAGCCCGGTAAAGAAAAAACTGGTTGCGATACTTCCCGCAAAAGAAATAAACAGCTTTTCTCCCTTGCCTTCAGAAATATTCTTCCACCTTTGAATCTGTTTCCGGCTTCCCGGTTCAACCATATTTTTAACCATCATGGCTGCGAGAGCAAAAAGAATCAGGATACCGGCATGAATACCGTACACGTTGATAATCTCACTCCTGGACGGGGTGAAAGCACCCTGACCGAGAAGAACAGTGGCATACCTGAGCATGAAAATCGAGGTACCAAAGAATACCGTCCCCCAGAGAAGAGTTACCAAAACCCAAATCGCCACACCGGGTGGCTTAGGATTTTTATCTGTCGTTGAATACATGAGCTTTATTGATAGTTGATGAAAAATAAAAGCGTATTGATGAAATAATTATTTGTTCAGGAAATATAACCGCGATAATGGAAAGTCAATTCCTTTTATCCCATTTTAAATATGGCCGGGCTGAACGGAAGCATATGAAAATCATCAAGAGTAACTGATGCAACGATTATTTTCAATTTACCGTTTGAATGGTTATGTTCATTCGTTCCGTTACTCAGGTTTAATGCTTGTTTACTTAACTTTAATATATAATTGCCAATGTGTGGAGTTTTCGGTGTTTTTAATTCAAAAACTCCCGCGGAAGATACCTTCTATGGACTTTACTCCCTTCAACACAGAGGACAAGAAGCCGCAGGCATCGTTGTAGCTGATTACAACAAAGTTAAAAAGAAGACTCTCTTCAAGCAGCACAAGGGCATGGGGCTGGTCTCTGAAGTGTTCAGAGATGAAACAGTTTTTGAAACGCTTGGCGGGTATGCGGCAATCGGACATAACCGGTATTCGACCACAGGCTCTTCCAAGTCCATCAGTAATATTCAACCCTTTTCCCTCACCTACCGTTCAGGCAGTCTGGCGATAGCCCATAATGGAAACCTTACCAACTCGCGTGCATTACGACGGGAACTGACAGAACTCGGTGTTATCTTTCAGGCATCTTCGGATACAGAAATTATCCCGCACCTTGCCGCACGAAGCCGCGAAAAAGAACCGTTACACCAGATCTATGAAGCTTTGATGCAGGTGCAGGGCGCCTACTCAATAGTCATTCTGGCCAACAATCAATTGATCGCTGCCAGAGATCCCTACGGGTTCAGACCGCTCGCTCTTGGAAAGAAGGTGGATCCGCTCACCGGAGAACTTGCCTATATCGTTGCCAGTGAAACCTGTGCCTTCGACATTATACAGGCAG
>CAIVCU010000399.1 GCA_903904495.1 uncultured Chlorobiaceae bacterium | reverse complement strand
CTTTTCAGCCGTTAACCGGTATATATTTCGGCATATTTCGTATCCTACCTCAATTATTTAGTACAATTTGCTTTCTGATAATCTGATTTTTATAAAACGGAGGTAAAATGCAAAGCAATCAGACCTTTGCCGATGTATTCAAGGCCGGAGGTGTAAGCCGCAGGGATTTTCTGAAGTTCTGCTCTCTTACCTCTGTCTATCTAGGCCTTTCTCCTTCAATGGTGCCAAGCATTGTGGAGGCTATGGAAAAAAAGACGAGAACGCCGGTAATCTGGCTTCATGGTCAGGAGTGTACCTGTTGTTCCGAGTCGTTTATCCGCTCTTCCCACCCCACCATTGAGGATATTCTCTTTAACCTGATCTCTCTTGATTACGACGACGTACTAAGCGCAACTGCAGGCCATCAGCTTGAAGATGTCCGTCGTAAGACCATGAAAGACTACAAGGGGAAATACATTCTTGCTGTAGAAGGGAATGTTTCGATCAAGGATGATGGCGTTTATTGTATGGTTGGCGGCGATTCATTCCTCAACACCTTGAAAGAAACAGCTGCTGATGCTGCAGCAGTTATTGCCTGGGGAGCCTGTGCATCATTCGGATGTGTTCAGAACGCCCATCCAAATCCATCCGGTGCAGTTCCCATCTCCGATGTTATTAAAGACAAGCCAATCGTCAAAGTTCCCGGTTGTCCTCCTATCTCTGAGGTTATGACTGGTGTTGTTACACACTTCCATACATTCGGTGCCCTTCCTGAACTTGACCGTTTCGGTCGTCCAAAAGCTTTCTACAACACAAGGATTCACGACAAATGCTATCGCCGCGCATTCTTTGAAGCAGGTCAGTTCGTCAGAAGCTTTGATGATGACGCCACAAGAAAAGGGTGGTGTCTCTACAAAATGGGATGCAAAGGCCCGACCACGTACAACTCATGCTCAAAGATACAGTGGAACGGGGGAACCAGCTTCCCGATCGGTTCCGGTCATCCCTGCATCGGTTGTTCTGAGCCTGACTTCTGGGATAAGGGTCCTTTCTACACAAGACTTGCCGAAGTTCCATTCCTCGGCAGCGACAGTAATGCCGACAAGATCGGGGTAATTGCCGTTGGTGCCGCAGCAGCAGGTGCCGCCGCGCATGCAGCAGTTACAGCCGTGAAAAAAGCAAAATCAGGCAGTGAAGATAACGACAAAGCTTAACCCAGGAGTAGCACATGGCAAAAAAAATAGTTGTTGATCCGATTCCCCGTATTGAGGGGCATCTTAGAATAGAAGCAAAGCTGAATGACAGTAATGTAATTGAAGATGCCTACAGCAGTGGTACGATGTGGCGTGGTATTGAGGTTATCCTCAAAGGCCGCGACCCGAGAGATGCATGGGCATTTACCGAGCGTATCTGCGGTGTCTGCACCACGGTACACGCTCTTGCCTCAGTACGTTGTGTCGAGGACGCTCTTGGTATCGATATTCCTGTCAATGCCCGTATCATCAGAAACCTGATGAATGCGACCCAGGTAACCCAGGACCACCTTGTCCACTTTTACCATCTTCATGCGCTTGACTGGGTTGATGTTGTCAGCGCATTGAAAGCCGATCCGAAACAGGCTTCAGTT
Source organism: uncultured Chlorobiaceae bacterium (assembly GCA_903904495.1). Classification (GTDB taxonomy): domain Bacteria; phylum Bacteroidota; class Chlorobiia; order Chlorobiales; family Chlorobiaceae; genus Chlorobium. The sequence goes on along the minus strand of CAIVCU010000399.1, from coordinate 3,973 downwards.
ATAGCTCAAAGCATCTCCGCATGGCCTAAATCATCACCTGGGTACTTCAAGGATCTGCAGCAGCGTCTTGTGGGATTTGTCGAGAGCGGTCAGCTCGGTATTTTCTCCAACGGTTACTGGGGCCATGCAGCCTACAAGCTTCCGCCTGAAGTGAACCTTATTGCCGTTGCGCACTATCTTGAGGCGCTCGATTTCCAGAAAGAGATCGTCAAGATCCACACCATTTTTGGCGGCAAAAACCCCCATCCAAACTATCTGGTCGGCGGTATGGCCTGCGCTATCGATCCAAACAAGGATACTGCCATCAATATTGAGCGTCTCTCGATGATTAAAAAAATCATTGACGACACCAATACCTTCATCGACCAGGTCTACATCCCTGATCTTATCGCTATTGCCGGCTACTACAAGGGATGGCTGCACGGCGGCGGACTTGGCAACTATCTCAGCTACGGCGATTTTCCTGAAACCTCGCTTGCCGATTTCAAAACACTGCTCTGGCCGAGGGGTGCTATTCTCAATAAGGATCTCAAGACCGTTATTGATGTCGATCCAAGGGATGCCTCCCAGGTCACTGAAGAGGTCAGCCACAGCTGGTACACCTATGAAAAGGGTGACAGCAAGGGACTTCACCCATGGCAGGGAGAGACAACTCCAAAATATACCGGACCAAAGCCCCCGTTTGAGCATCTCGACACTGATAAAAAGTACAGCTGGCTCAAGACCCCCCGCTGGAAAAACCACCCAATGGAGGTCGGCCCGCTTGCCCGCGTTCTGATTGCCTATGCCAAGGGCGATCCGATGATCAAGGAGACTGTCGGTCTGGTGCTTTCGAAACTTGAGGTTGGTCCCGAGGCGCTCTTTTCAACGCTTGGCCGTACTGCCGCAAGAGGCATTGAGTGCAAGCAGACCGCCGGTTTCATGCGCCATTACTATGACCAGCTTGTTGCCAACATCAAAACAGGTGATTACCGTACCTTCAACAGTGATCGCTGGGATCCTGCAACCTGGCCGGCAGAGTGCAAGGGATTCGGCTATACCGAGGCCCCGCGCGGCTCTCTCGGTCACTGGATTCACATCAAGGACCAGAAGATCAAGGAGTACCAGATTGTTGTGCCTTCCACCTGGAATGCCTCCCCCCGGGATGCAAATGGCAACTCAGGAGCCTATGAGGCGGCACTCAAGGGCACCCCGATGATCAATCCGGAACAGCCGCTTGAGATTCTCAGAACAGTGCACTCATTCGATCCGTGCCTTGCCTGCGCCTCTCATCTCTTCGATATGAACGGTAACGAGATCACAACGGTTAAAATCGTTTAAAAGGAGTCTGTCATGGGGAGAATAATTGAAGAAATCTACGTCTGGAGGCTGCCTGTAAGGCTGTATCACTGGATTAACGCCTTGTGCACAGTAGCTCTCTTTGTAACCGGCCTCTATATTGCCTATCCCTTGTTTAATCCGCCTCTCGGTGAAGCGGTTTTTTACAATGGGATGTCCTGGTGGAGGTATGTGCATTTTGCTACCGCATTTATTTTTACAGCAAACTTCCTTTTCCGTATGTACTGGGCGGTGTTCGGTGGAGATAAATATGCACGCTTTGGTGGTTTCAGGCCATGGTCACCTGCCTGGTGGGGCAAGCCGTTCCTTGAACAGGTCGAATCTTACCTGTTTATACGCTCAGAGGAACCGAACTATGTCGGGCATAACCCTGTTGCAGCTCTTGCGCACTTCCTGTTCATATTCTGCGGGTCGAGCTTCATGATCTTTTCCGGGCTTGCCATGTACGGCGAAAATAATCCGGGCGGCTTCAACTCGGTCTGGTTCGGCTGGATGATACCTCTCATGGGAGGCAGCTACACCCTGCATTGGGCGCATCATCTTCTGGCATGGATATTTCCGATCTACCTTATCATGCACCTGTATGCCGTTTTCCGTCACGATGTGGTCGACCGTACCAGTGTAACCTCTTCGATCATTACCGGATTCAAACATAAGGTCGAGGAAGAGCCCGTCTGATACGTTCAGGAGTGCCTTCCGGCAGTTATCCGGGAAAACAAGGCCCATTGCAGGGGAGAGCAGCTCCCGCAATGGGCTTTTTCTTTTGTTTCAATCAATCATCATCTTCTCGTGAAGTATAATCGTATCAATATTCTGGGGCTGGGGCAACGTTCTCTACGGCGATGAGGGATTTGGAGTGTCAGCGGTCAACAGCCTGCAGGAATCCTCGACATTTCCTGATACCGTGCACTTTATTGACGGGGGAACCCAGGGAATCTACCTGCTCGATTTCATTGAATCAGCCGATGCCGTCATCGTTTTTGACGCACTGATTCCTCTGAACTACGACCGGCGTGTCTATGTCTATCGCAACAATGAACTTCCCGACTTTATCCATCGCAAAATGTCCTCCCACCAGATGGGCTTCAGCGAAATGCTCGGCATAGCCAAACTCCACGGCAAAATGCCAAAAAAAATTGTCATGATAGGAGCGCCACCAAAAGATCTCGAACTGAACATCGGCTTAAGCCCCGAACTCGCCCTTCTCCTCCCCGAAGCAGTAGAACAGGCGAGAGCCATCATCAACACCTGGCTTTCGGAGTAGGCAGTTTACAGTCGGCAGTTAGCAAGGGGAGTGTGGTGATGGGTTATGAATAAATAAGCGGAATGACAACCACCAGTTATTCCGCCCTTACACCCAGTCCTCAACGCTCCCAACTGCCATTTCGAAACGCAGTGAGAAATCTCCCCCAGTTCATTAAATGCTATAAGTCCTATTCCCCAAAACTCTTTACTCAGCACTAACCCCGTCATCCCGAACTCCTGTGAGGGATCTCTCTTCACTGCCAACTGCCGACTGCTAACTTCCTACTGCTTAATCAGCCTCAAAAACTCCCCCCTCGTCGATTGTGAGCTGATAAACTGTCCTGCCATTGCAGAAGTTGTGGTAATGGAGTTAAGCTTTTCCACACCACGCATCACCATGCACATGTGCCGGGCCTCAATCACTACCCCTACACCTTTCGGCTTCAGCACATTCTGTATGGCATCCCGGATCTGCTGCGTGAGCCGTTCCTGCACTTGCAGGCGTCTGGCAAAGACCTCAACCACCCGTGCAAGTTTTGAAAGTCCTACAATTTTTCCATCTGGAATATAAGCCACATGTGCCTTGCCAAAAAAGGGAAGCATGTGATGTTCGCACATGGAAAAAATATCGATATCCTTTACCAGAACCATTTCATCATAGCTCTCGGTAAAGAGTGCATTCTTCAGAAGCTCTTCAGGATCCTGCCTGTAGCCTTTTGTGAGAAAGCGAAGCGACTTGGCCACACGGTCTGGTGTTTTCAGCAGACCTTCGCGTCCGGTATCTTCCCCGATCCCTTCAAGCATTGCAGAAACTGCATCCGACAGCCCTCCGATGATCAGAGGATCATTTTCCGGTATATCACTATGGCAATCGTCATCATCACAACAGCCGCCTTGACCCGACAGCATAGCGTTACTCTCCGAGATAGCGGACGGCATTTTTTCCTGTTTCATATATTTTGACTTCATGGAGAGCAAGCTCCCGTTTATTGATGTTACGCAGTCGTTGTTCAAGTATATCCCATATCATCACCGCAAGTACTTCCGTGGTGGGCACACAATCCTGCAGTTCCGCGACGTCATGGTTCAGGTGCTTGTGGTCGAATCTGTTGATGATCTCCTCTTCAAGGATAGCGTTAAGCTCTTTAAGGTCAAACAGAAATCCCGTGTCGCGATCAACGATTCCGGAGATGGTGATATCTACCAGATAATTGTGACCGTGACCATATTTATTGCTGCACTTTCCGTAAATTTCAACATTTTCATTGTCTGACCAGTGTGGATTGAAAAGACGATGAGCGGCATTGAACTCTATTTTTCTTGAAACATAGACTTTTCGTGGTTTCTGCAAAAGGTCATTCATAAAGCAGCATTGAATGTTTTTTCGCTG
>CAIVCU010000398.1 GCA_903904495.1 uncultured Chlorobiaceae bacterium | reverse complement strand
TGTCAAGACATTTTTTGACAGCAACAATGACGGTATTGGAGATTTTCAAGGATTGCGCCAGAAGCTTGGTTATCTGGAAAGCCTTGGTATTACAGCAATCTGGCTTCTTCCCTTTTATCCTTCACCGCTTCGCGATGATGGTTACGATATAGCTGACTATATGACTGTTAATCCCGATTACGGTACCCTGGAAGATTTTAAAGAGTTTCTTGATGAAGCACACAGCCGTGGTCTGAAAGTCATTACCGAGCTTGTGGTGAACCATACTTCCGATCAGCATGCATGGTTTCAAAGAGCTAGAAAAGCCCCGGCAGGATCGCCTGAGAGGAATTTCTATGTCTGGAACGATAATCCAAACAAGTACTCTGAAACCCGTATTATTTTTCAGGATTTTGAGGCTTCCAACTGGACGTGGGATCCCGTAGCCGGGCAGTATTTCTGGCATCGTTTTTTCCATCACCAGCCCGATCTTAATTTTGAAAATCCTGAAGTTCACAAGGCTCTTCTCGGTGTTCTTGATTTCTGGCTCGGCATGGGAGTTGACGGGCTCAGGTTGGATGCTGTGCCTTATCTCTATGAGGCTGAAGGTACCAATTGCGAAAACCTTCCACAGACTTACGAGTATCTTAAATCACTGCGTTCCTATTTGGACGAGCACTACCCAAACCGGATGCTGCTTGCCGAGGCTAACCAGTGGCCTGAAGATGCAGCTGCCTATTTTGGTGAGGGGGATCAGTGCCATATGAACTTCCATTTTCCCCTGATGCCGAGAATGTACATGGCTCTTGCCACAGAGGATCGCTTTCCCATACTAGATATTCTTGATCAGACCCCCGAAATTCCCGAGGCCTGTCAGTGGGCATTGTTTCTGCGCAACCATGATGAGCTGACACTTGAGATGGTGACCGATGAGGAGCGTGACTACATGCGCAGGGTCTATGCCAACGATCCCAAGGCACGCATTAACCTCGGTATCAGACGAAGACTGGCGCCGCTGATGACCAATGATCGCCGCAAAATTGAGCTGATGAATATCATGCTGCTTTCGCTGCCCGGAACCCCGGTGCTCTACTACGGTGACGAGATCGGTATGGGTGATAACTACTATCTTGGTGACCGTGATGGTGTGCGGACCCCGATGCAGTGGAACTCAGACCGTAACGCAGGCTTTTCGCGCGCCAATCCGCAGCAACTTCTTTTACCGGTTATTATCGATCCGGAATATCATTATGAGGCGATTAACGTTGAGGTGCAGGAAAGCAATGTCAACTCACTTCTCTGGTGGACGCGTCATACTATTGCTACGGCACGCAGATATAAATCTCTCAGCCGAGGGACCATTGAGTTTCTGCAGGTGAGCAACCCCAAGGTACTTATCTTTATTCGCAAGTTTGAGGATGAAACCATGCTTACGGTGATCAATCTTTCCAGAAATGCTCAGGCGGTGATGATTGATCTTTCACGTTTTGAAGGGTTTATTCCTGAAGAGGTGTTCAGTATGAACAGATTTCCGAAAATCAGGAAAGTTCCTTACATGGTTGCCCTTGGTTCCTTCGGTTATTTCTGGTTGAATCTTGTCAAGGATACTGAAGATGTTGACGGTCGCTCATATCTGGAGAAGCCTTTTGCTAACGTTTATCGCTGGCCGAGTCTTTTTTCCAGCAAGAGCCGCCAGCTGCTTGAAACGGAGATTCTGCCTGACTATTATAAAGCAAGCCGCTGGTTTGGCGGTAAGGCACGTAATATCATGCGCATCACCATTGTCGATACCATTCCGGTTGTGGGGATGGAGCTTGCGAAACTGCTGATGACCGAGGTGCGTTATTCGAGTGGTGAAAACGATCTCTATCAACTTCCGGTGTGTTTCGAGCCACTTACAGGGGTGAACAGAGCTGACGATAATTTCTACAAAAAAGTTATTGCAAGAGTTATTGTGGGAGATGATGAAGGCTATCTGTGCGATGCCACTTTTGATAATCGCTTCCTGAACCAACTCTTTTATCTTGTGACTGGCAGAGAGGGGTGGCAGGGAAAGTCCGGCCTTGTTTCAGGCTTAAAAGGCAGTCAATTAGATGATTTCAGTAAAAAGACAGGGAATATTGAGCCCGAACCTGCTTTGATGGCGGTTGACCAGACAAATACCTCTATCAGATTTCATGACAAACTTCTTCTGAAGCTGTATCGCCGCATAGAAAATGGTGTTTCTCCTGAGGTGGAAATGTGCAGTGCGCTCAGTGAACGGACATCCTTTAACAATCTGCCAGCCTATCTCGGCTCTCTGAATTATGAGCAGAGCCGATCCCGTCGTTATTCTATCGGTATTTTGCAGAATTATGTCCCGAATGAAGGGGATGCATGGCAGCTCTCACTCGGTCATGTAAAGCGGTATTATGAAGAGGTTCTTACAAAAATCAACACTGGGATTGCACAGCCACCGCTTCCAGCTTTGAGTGGTGAACCAGTTCAGATACCCTCCATCATGCACGCACTTATTGGTGAATCTTATCTCGGAATGATTGAAAAGCTGGCCGAGCGGACAGCTGAAATGCACCTCTCTCTGGCCTCGCTCGCCAACGATCCTGCGTTTGCACCTGAACCCTTTACGACTCTCTATCAGCGGTCGATTTATCAGGCTATGTGTGAGCAGGTCAAACGCGCCATGATTCTTATCCGGGACGTCACGCCTAAGCTGCCTGCCGAACAGCAGCAGCTTTGTTCTCTTTTCTTGCGGAATCAGAAAGCAATCCTGCAGCAGTTCACTCCAATTCGAGTGGAAAAAATTGATACGTTGAAAATCAGAATTCATGGCGATTATCATCTGGGTCAGGTGCTCTTTACCGGGAAAGACTTTGTGATTATCGATTTTGAGGGAGAACCTGCCCGGCCCATTTCTGAACGCAAAATAAAACGATCGGTTTTTCGCGATATTTCAGGCATGCTCCGTTCGTTCAATTATGCGGCCTTCAATGTGCTGCAGCAAAGTCAATCGGTGTTCCGTAGTGAAGACCGTCTTGCTCTTGAACCATGGGGCGACCTCTGGAGCTTTTTTGTGGGTCAGCACTTTCTTGATACTTACTTCGAAAAAACCAGGGGGAGTGACATTGTGCCTGAAAATCCCAAACAGCGCGAGCACCTGATGCGGGCTTATCTGATGAACAAGGCTGTTTACGAGCTGAATTATGAGCTCAACAACAGACCAGAATGGGCAGGAATTCCGCTCAGGGGAATATTGAAACTGCTGGAATTGTAATCAGTACTGGAAGGCAGGGCCTGCTTCTGTGATGCAGGCTCTGTGCTTTCAATGCAGAGCATATTTTGTAACTCGTCATCAATGCAGGAATATACTCTTAAGACTTCTGTAAGCGGGAGGTACCTTCTGCAGCTGCCATTACATGCAGGAACAGCTTCGCTTTTGGTGGGGTTTCATGGTTACGGCCAGACCGCAGAAGATGAGCTTGCCCTGCTAGGGGCTATTCCTGGGTCGGGGGGCTGGCTCTGTTGTTCCATTGAGGCGCTTCATCCTGTTTACACTCCGACAGGCGAACCTGGATCAAGCTGGATGACCAGTCGTCAGAGGGAGCAGCGCATTGCAGAAAATGTGCACTATATCGATGCAGTTATTAAGCGTGTCCGGGAGTCATGTCAAGTGAATGACACGCTCTGTTTCCATGGTTTTTCACAAGGAAGCGGAATGGCCTGTCGCGCAGCACTGCTTGGTTTTCATCGGGCAAGCGGCCTTATGCTGCTCGGAGGGGATTTACCTCCCGAGCTTTCTGTGCCTGGAGGGGTGGGCAAGGTTCATCTCGCTCGCGGCAACGGCGACCGGTTATATACACAGGAGCAGTTTGATCACGATCGTGCACGCATTTCAGAAGCTGGTATCCAGTTTGTATCAACTCTTTTCACCGGTGATCATGGAGCAAATGAAGAATATTTTAAGGCTGCCGGGGATTTTCTTGTGCAATTATAAAGAGTGCAGGAGGGTATCTATTGTTTTTTTGCCTGCTGCCATAGCCCGTCGAGTTCTTCGGCAGTGTACTCCTGCCAGTTGCGTTCTGAGGCCTGAACTTTATCTTCAATCTTTCGGAATCGGGCTATAAACTTGTTGGTTGCTTTACGGAGGGAGTCTTCAGGATTCGCTCCGAGAAAGCGGCTGTAGTTGACTATGGTAAAAAGCAGGTCGCCAAACTCTTCTTCCTTTTCTTCTTTGCTTGTTGCGTTTTTCAATTCTTCGATTTCTTCGGCAAGTTTATCGAGGACGCCCTCATCGCTCGGCCAGTCGAAACCGACACCGGCAACTTTTTTCTGAACGCGGTAAGCGCGAAGAAGTTCCGACATGGAGTTCGGTACACCATCGAGCAGTCTCTGTCGGCCTTCCTTCAACTTCAGCGCTTCCCAGTTTTTAAGCACATCCTGTTCGGTTTCAGCAATGGTATCACTGAATACATGCGGATGGCGACTGATGAGCTTGTGGCAGAGGGCTTCGAAAACATCGGCAAAAGAGAATGCGTCTCTCTCTTCGCTGAGCAAAACCTGAAAACAAAGGTGCAGAAAGAGATCACCAATCTCTTTTTTTAGTTCGGTTTCGTCCATCAGGTCGATAGCGTGAACCAGTTCATAGCTCTCTTCGAGAAGCAGGTGGGCCAGCGATTCAGGGGTCTGTTTGCGGTCCCAGGGGCATTCCTGCCTCAAGACTGATACAAGGCTCAATACCCTTTCAAACTGTTCATGAAGATTTCGCTCTTTTATTGCGACTATATCGGCTTTTAACTGTTCTATTGAAGTTATTTCCGGCATTGAAAGTGTTGTTTTATGTTCTTCTCTCAACTGTTGTTGAAGTTACTATTTCTTGATTGTATTCCTTATACTTGCTGAATGTATCGTGAACCCCGTCAACTCTTGACGCTGGAGAACTCATTACCAAGCATGTCAATTATGACCACTGTATTCACACAATCCGAACAGGCTGAACCAATTGCAGCCCTTGCAACACCGTTGGGAATAGGTGCCCTGGCGGTTGTTCGAATGAGCGGCAAAGGTGTTTTCGATATCGCCCAGCGGGTGTTTCGTAAAAAGAATAACCCCTCGTTTCTTTTTTCGCAATCGAAAGGTTTTAGAGCTCATTTTGGTACAGTTTATGACTCGGAAGGTCTCGTTGACGAAGTAGTGGCTTTAACATTTCGCTCGCCGAATTCGTTTACAATGGAGGATATGATTGAGCTCAGCTGTCATGGTGGTCCGGTTGTGGTCAAACATATTCTGCAGGTGCTGCTTGACGAAGGGTGTCGTCTGGCCGAACCCGGTGAGTTTACCCGGAGGGCTTTTCTCAACGGACGCATTGATCTGCTGCAGGCTGAGGCTATCGGTGAAATGATCCATGCCCGCACTGAATCAGCGTTTCGGACTGCAGTGAATCAGATGCAGGGCACTCTTTCTCAGCGACTTGATTCCATGAGGGAGCAGCTATTACGTTCTTGTGCTCTTTTAGAGCTTGAGCTTGATTTCAGTGAAGAGGATGTTGAGTTTCTAAGTCGCGACCAGCTCCGGCAAGAGCTTGCTGTTTTACATGAGGAACTTCGTTGTCTTGTGGATTCCTATCAGCATGGCCGACTTCTCAAGGAAGGAGTTGCAACGGTGATCGCCGGAAGGCCAAATGCAGGCAAGTCGACATTGCTTAATATGCTGCTTGATGAAGAACGGGCCATTGTTAGTCACATGCCTGGTACGACACGCGATTATATCGAGGAGTGCTTCCTTTACGAAAAAATAATGTTCCGCCTGACCGATACGGCCGGACTACGTGAAGGGAGTGAGGATATCGAGCACGAAGGAATACGCCGCAGCTACAAGAAAATTTCCGAGGCTGATCTGATTCTCTATCTTCTCGATATAAGTTCTGAAGAGTATCTCAATGAAGTTTCTCAGATCCTTGGGTTTTTGGAGCGTTACAGCAATGCCCGGATGATTGTGGTCGCCAATAAAATCGATCTTATCCGAGAAACTCCTGAAAGAGTGCAGAAACTTCGTGAATTGACGGGTTGCGAGGTATGTGGCATTTCGGCCGCAGAGGGTGTTGGAGTCGACAGTCTGAAGCTTCAGATGAGCAGTATGGTTGAAGGATTTGACAAACTGCATGAAGCAAGTGTGCTTGTAACCAGCCTTCGCCACTATGAGGCGTTGCGCAATGCTTCGGATGCCCTCGAAAATGCCCTGGAGCTTATTGATAGTGGATCAGCTACCGAGCTTATAGCGTTTGAACTTCGTTCCGTTCTTGAGTATGTTGGCGAAATCACCGGCAAGGTGGTTAATGAGGAGATCTTGAATGTCGTATTCGATCGGTTCTGTATCGGAAAGTGAAGCTGATGAACCCAAGGACGATGAGTATTACAACTACCAAGATTATGAGCTGTTATTTTCAGTGAAGAAAGTGATCGATAATCAGCACGGTCACTGATGCGCATAAACAGTAATAGCCGAAAAAGTGCCACCGACCATGCTCAAGCCATTGAGACAGCCATTTGAGCGCCACCAATCCTGCCACAAAGCTGAAAAGCATTCCTACCAAGCAGGGCCAGGCGATACTGATAAGGTTGTTGGTGACCAGCAGAGAACTTTCCTGCGACTTGATCAACCTCAAAACCTCTTTCACGATTACAGCCGGAGTCAATACGACAGCCAATGCAAAGCTGAACTCTTCGGAACGCATCTTGTCCAGACCGAGAAACAGCCCTGTTGATATCGTAGATCCGGAGCGGGAAAAACCCCGGAAAGGGAGACATATTCCCTGTATAACACCAATCCAGGCCGATTCACGCACACCGATATCCTGCAGTTTATCAATACTCTTTTGCTTTGATGAAATGATGATCATCACGCCAACCGTTGCAAGGCCTGCTGAAATCACATAAGCGTTTCCGAACAGATGCTCTATTTCGGCATGAGCAGATCCATGAAAAATAACTCTCTCAATGAGCATCATCAGTGTAAGCCCTATAATCCCTGTACATACTGTTGCCACGCTCACCAGTTTAGCGACCTGCCAAAAGATTTTAGTAGAGGCAAAGTAACGCTCTTTCCAAGACTTCCAGAAGTACACAATGACAGCAAACATTGTCCCCGTGTGGAGCATGACTAGCAACAATGTCATTTCGGGCGAGGTCGGGTCGAGCCCAATGAGTTTTTCCGCCATAATAACATGTGCAGAGCTCGATATTGGAAGGAGCTCACAGACTCCCTGAACGATTGCGAGTACGAGAATGGTGAAGAAGTTCATCGGACAGTTTTCAGGAGTTTGATAGTATATAGGGCACCTCTATTTATTAGGGAATACTATATCTTTATAAGAAGTAATAAGTTAGCATCTTGAAGAAAGGGTAATATTTT
>CAIVCU010000397.1 GCA_903904495.1 uncultured Chlorobiaceae bacterium | reverse complement strand
GTATCAATACCGGGTGACGGTATCGGCCCGGAAGTAGTTGCAGGAGCTGTTGCAGTAATGGAACAGCTCTCGAAAAAACATGGCTTTGAAATAGAGATTGAGGAGCATCCTTTCGGGGGTGCTTCTTATGACCAGAACGGTGAGATGCTTACGGATGCGACCCTCGAGGCTAGCAAAAACTGCGATGCAGTGCTGCTTGGTGCTGTTGGCGGTCCGAAATGGGAAAAGCTGCCGCATGAACACAAACCGGAAGCTGCACTTCTGAAAATCCGTAAAGAGCTTGAACTGTTTGCCAACCTCAGACCTGCAAAAGTCTACGATGCGCTGCTTGGTGCATCTTCACTGAAGCCTGAGGTGGTTCGCGGTACTGATTTTCTTGTTTTCCGTGAACTGACCGGTGGTATTTATTTTGGCCAGCCGCGAGGATTTGATGAAAACAAGGGATGGAACACTATGGTGTATGAGCGCTATGAAGTTGAGCGTATTGCTCGTCTGGCGTTTGAAGCTGCACGGAAACGCGACAAGAAGGTGATTTCTATCGACAAGGCAAACGTTCTTGAGGTTTCACAGTTCTGGAGAAATGTTGTCCACGAGGTTCATAAGGATTTCCAGGATATAGAGCTCAGCGATATGTATGTGGACAATGCGGCCATGCAGATTGTTCGGAATCCGAAGCAGTTTGATGTGATCGTAACCAGCAATCTTTTTGGTGATATTTTAAGCGATATCGCAGGTATGATAACAGGAAGCCTTGGTATGCTGCCTTCTGCAAGCATTGGTAAAAACCATGCGTTGTATGAGCCCATACACGGCAGTGCTCCCGATATTGCAGGACAGAACAAGGCAAACCCCATTGCCACAATCGCCTCAGTAGCAATGATGTTCGATTACAGCTTCTCTTTGCCGGAGATTGCCGCAGAGATTTATCAGGCAATCGAGGCAACACTTGCAACAGGTTTGCGTACAGCGGACATTGCAAATCCCGGAGAGAGTGCTGTTTCAACAACAGTTATGACAGAGGCAATTGTCAGGCATCTGGGCGCTTGATTAATTAAAGGCGGGCAGATAATGTGAAAGAAAAAATTCTTGTATTTGATACCACGCTGCGCGACGGGGAGCAATCCCCCGGCGCAGCTCTGAATGTTCAGGAAAAGGTTGAGATCGCCAGGCAGCTTGAAAAGCTTGGTGTTGATGTCATTGAGGCCGGCTTCCCCGCCTCTTCTCCTCTTCAGTTTGAAGCTGTTCAACGGGTAGGCACGGAGTCTTCTGCTATTGTGGCTGCTTTAGCAAGAGCAGTTGAAAACGATATCACTGCCGCATGGCAAGCTCTCAGCCGGGCTCGCAAGCCTCGCATACATACCTTTATCGGCACATCTGATATCCACATTGCCGGAAAATTCGGCAGTGACCGTTACGGAGTCAGTCTTAAGGAGAAGCGGGAGACCATCCTGAAGATGGCGTTGATGCTGTTTCGTTTGCAAAAACATTCACAACAGATATCGAATTTTCAGCTGAAGATGCCGGCCGTACCGACCAGGGTTACCTGGCTGAAATCATTGAAGCGGTCATAGCGGCTGGAGCGTCAACCGTCAACATTCCCGATACCACTGGATATACCTGGCCTTCTGAGTTCGGTAAAAAAATAGCCGACCTTCACAGCCGCGTCAGGAACATCAATGACGCTGTTATCAGCGTGCACTGCCATAACGATCTCGGACTTGCCGTGGCAAACACGCTCAGTGCACTCGAACATGGTGCGCGACAGGTGGAGTGTTCCATGAACGGCATAGGAGAGCGTGCAGGAAATGCTTCGCTGGAAGAGATAGTCATGGCTCTGAAAGTCCGTGGTGATCTTCATAACTTCTATACTGATGTCGTTACTGAGGAGCTGTACAATACCAGCCGGATGGTCTCGACATTTACCGGAATCATCATACAGCCCAACAAGGCGATTGTCGGCGATAATGCATTTTCGCATGAATCCGGCATCCATCAGGACGGTATGCTGAAAAACCGTCATACCTATGAGGTGATGACTCCGGAATCAGTCGGAGTTCCGCAAACGAACATCGTTCTCGGGCGCCATTCCGGCAAACACGGACTCCAGTCAAGGCTCCATGCCCTCGGCTACGATCTGCAGGACAGTGAGCTTGAAGCGGTGTACAAGCGTTTTGTCGATATTGCCGATAAGAAGAAAGAGGTATATGACGACGATTTGAGAGTATTGATGGGGGATGAACGAAGCAAACCCAAGAACGCTTTTGAACTTGATTATCTTCATATCAACAGCGGAACGGCCTCGATTCCAACGGCAACGGTCAGAATACGGCACGACGGCCAGGTATTTGAAGAGTCAGCGACCGGGGATGGACCGGTTGATGCCTGTTTTAGAGCTATCGAAAGAGCTCTGGGTCTGGAGTCAATGGTAAGTTCATACTCGGTACGTTCAACCACTGCAGGGCGTCAGGCTCTGGGTGAGGCACTTGTCAGGATAAGAGACAACAATATTTCTTTTAACGGAAGAGGAGTTTCGACCGATATTATTGAAGCAAGCGCAAAGGCTTATTTACAGGCTCTCGGTCTGCGTCAGCATCATTTTGACAACAATACTCCTGAAACCATAGACAGCGGGGTTTAAAAACAATGGCACAAACAATAACCCAGAAAATCCTTTCGAAGGCAGCAAACAGAAAATTTGTCGACGCGGGTGAAAGCGTGTGGCTGAATGTTGACATCCTGCTTACCCATGATGTTTGCGGACCGCCAACCTTTGATATTTTTAAGGAAGAGTTCGGTTCTGACGCAAAAGTCTGGGATCCGAAAAAAATTGTCGTTCTTCCGGACCACTATATTTTTACGGCTAATGAGCATGCCCATCGCAACATCGATCTTTTGAGACAGTTTGCAAAAGAGCAGGGCCTTGAACATTACTATGATGTCGGTTCAGATCGATACAAAGGGGTCTGCCATGTCGCACTTGCCGAAGAAGGGTTTAACCTGCCCGGAACAGTGCTATTCGGAACTGACTCTCACACATGTACATCAGGTGCTTTCGGTATGTTCGGAACAGGGATCGGCAATACTGATGCTGCCTTCATACTCGGTACCGGCAAACTCTGGGAAAAAGTCCCTGAATCGATGAAGTTCACTTTTAATGGACTGATGCCTGAATACCTTACGGCAAAAGACCTGATTCTGCAGATTCTCGGTGATATAACAACCGACGGGGCAACATACCGGGCAATGGAGTTTGACGGAGAGGCTATTTTCTCGCTCCCCATGGAAGAGAGAATGACATTGACCAATATGGCAATCGAGGCCGGCGGCATGAACGGTATCATTGCGGCAGACAATGTCACTGAACGGTATGTCCGGGCGAGAAGCAGCAAGCCATATGAACTTTTCAGAAGTGATCCTGATGCCAAATACCACAGCACTTACAGTTATGACGTCAGCAAACTTGAACCGGTGGTTGCCCAGCCGCACAGCCCTGATAACCGGGCTACGGTGAGAAGTGTACAGGGAACAAAAATCACGAAATCATATATCGGTTCCTGCACCGGCGGCAAACTGACCGATTTTGTGATGGCGGCCAGGATCCTGAAGGGACAGAAGGTGTCGGTTACTACAAACATTGTTCCTGCAACCGTTAAAGTCGCCCTTGACCTTGAGCATGAGCTCTATGATGGTCAGACGCTGAAGCAGATTTTTGAGGATGCCGGATGCAGCATTGCACTGCCTTCGTGCGCAGCCTGTCTTGGCGGACCTGCTGATACGGTTGGACGTTCGGTTGATAATGATGTCGTAGTCTCGACAACCAACCGCAACTTCCCCGGACGGATGGGCAGCAAACATGCAGGGGTCTACCTTGCCTCTCCACTGACTGCAGCCGCTTCGGCAATTACAGGAAAACTTACCGATCCGAGGGATTTTCTCTGATCGGCACAAAATGGACTAACTTACTTGGGAATACTCACAATGGAAAAAGTCATTCAGGGGAAAGCCTATGTTTTAGGCAAAAATATTGATACCGACCAGATTATTCCGGCCGAGCATCTTGTGTACAGCCTCTCCAATCCTGAAGAGGTGAAGTTATACGGGAAATATGCCCTTTCAGGGGTGCCGCCGGAACAGGGTGGACTTCCTGCAGGAAATATTCCGTTCGTTCAGGAAGGCAGTTTCGCATCGGAATATACCATTATTATTGCAGGCCCTAACTTCGGCTGCGGCTCATCAAGAGAACATGCGCCTTTCGCACTGAAAGTTGCCGGAATTAAAGCCATTATCGCAGAGTCTTATGCAAGAATTTTTTACCGTAACTCGGTCGATGGCGGTTTTGTTATTCCCTATGAAACCTCAGAGCAGCTCAATCAGCTCATCAATACCGGTGATGACCTGAAGATTGATGTGGAGGCCAACACAATCGAAAACCTGACCCGCAAGGTAACGTATACACTCAATCCGCTTGGTGATGTATTCAAAATAGTTGAGGCCGGAGGTATTTTTGCTTATGCCAGGCAGGAAAATTTAATGGCTCAAAGCTGATTTATGACTGATACTACAAAGCCGATAGAGCTTTACGATACTACCCTGCGTGACGGCACTCAAGGTGAACATATCAACCTTTCTGTACAGGACAAGCTGCTTATTGCTGAGAAGCTTGATGAGTTCGGTATGGACTATATTGAAGGAGGATGGCCGAGCAGTAATCCAAAGGATGAAGAATTTTTCATCAAGGCGCGTCAGCTTAATTTCAAGCATGCAAAACTATGCTCGTTCGGTTCGACAGCCAGAACGGCAGCGACTGTTGAAAGCGACCCTAACCTTCTCGGATTGCTGCAATCGGAAACCCCTGTCATCACGATCTTTGGCAAAACATGGAAGGCTCATTCTGTAAAAAGTCTCGGCATTTCGGACGATGAGAATGCTGAGTTGATATACCGCTCAGTCGCGTTTCTGAAATCGCAGGGAAGAGAGGTTTTTTTTGATGCTGAACATTTTTTTGACGGCTTCAAGGACAACCGTGAATTTGCCTTGAAAATGCTGCTTTCAGCAGTTCAGGGCGGCGCTTCAAGAATTATTCTCTGTGACACCAATGGAGGATCGCTGCCTCATGAAGTAACTGAAACTGTAGCCGAGGTAGCGGCTGTTACTGGAGTGGCTGTAGGTATCCACAGCCACAATGACAGCGATCTTGCTGTGGCAAATTCAATAGCCGCTGTCAGGGCAGGCGCAACTCATATACAGGGTACCATCAACGGTATCGGCGAACGATGTGGAAATGCCAACCTCATCAGCATTATTCCAAATATAATGCTGAAAATGCAACGCTCATTCTCCAATGTTGAGCATCTCAATCAGCTTACCTCCCTGTCGAAGTTCGTCTATGAAATTCTGAATATGCCGTCGAATACCAGAGCGCCTTTTGTTGGAAAATCAGCTTTTGCCCATAAAGGCGGTATTCATGTCAGCGCCGTTATGAAAGAGAGTTCACTCTATGAACATATCGATCCGAAAGTTGTTGGAAACCGGCAACGGGTTCTTGTTTCTGAACTTGCCGGCCAAAGCAATATCCGCTACAAAGCACAGGAACTTGGTATCGGGATACCGGAAAAAAGTGAGCTTTTTAAAAATATTGTTCACCATATCAAGGAACTCGAACATGAAGGCTATCAGTTTGACGGAGCTGAAGCATCTTTTGAGCTGATTCTCCACAGGGAACTTGGCAACTTCAAACCGTTCTTTGAAGTCCTTGAAACCAAAGTTCATATTGAATCGAGCAAAAATGCAAAAAATGTCGATCAGGCTGTACTCAAGGTCAGGGTTGGAGAAGAGATCGAGCATATAGCTGCTGACGGTGATGGACCGGTCAATGCACTTGACAAAGCTTTGCGCAAAGCCCTGATCCATTTTTATCCTGAAATCAAGAGTATCAGACTG
>CAIVCU010000396.1 GCA_903904495.1 uncultured Chlorobiaceae bacterium | reverse complement strand
CAACCTACAGTTTCCTGCGGGTACGTTTACCAATAGCTTCACACAAGGCAATTACTTATCCTGCATGTACTGGCGGTCTCAACTGACTGAACAGTTGGTCTGTTTGTCAGACAACTCCACAACAAGGCTTTCACGTCGCACGGTCCGATAGGACCTATAAAATATGGGGGAAGAACATTACTCAGTTCTGAGTTCTGAGTTCTGAGTACTGAGGTAAGAAAGGGAGGGGTTGGCAGGCGGCAGTAGGCAAATTGCAGTGAGCAGTCAACAGCCTGCCATCTTCACTGCCGACTGCCAATTGCCGATTGCGGACCGGGTTTAAGGATGGGCCGATGGGTGAGGTGTGAGAGTTTTTTTATTGCAGGAAATAATATCGTATGTTCATCACTTCCAAAACTTGAAAGTGACAAAGCAGTAGGTTTTATCCCTGGGTTTTGTTAACTGTAATATTCAAGGCAAAAAGAAGCCAATCCGTTTTCAGGTCAGAGTTTAAGCATTGTCGTTCGTCAATCTTGAATGGAGTTATGCAAAACATGAACAAACCATCCCGCGTCCTTTGCAATGCCTTACAAGGCAAAATCATGTCGGCAGATCAGGCCGCAGCCCTTATTTCTTCTGGTGACAATGTCGGCATGAGCGGATTTACCGGTTCAGGCTATCCCAAAGAGGTGCCTGCTGCGCTTGCCAGACGCATTGAGGAGGCCAATAGTAACGGCCGGAAATTCAGGATAGGAGTATGGACTGGCGCTTCAACAGCCCCGGAGCTTGATGGAGCCCTGGCCAAGGTTGATGGAGTTGAGATGCGTCTTCCTTATCAATCCGATCCCGTTTGCCGAAATCGCATTAATGCCGGAGAGATGGAATATATCGATATTCACCTCTCTCATGTAGCCCAGTTCGTCTGGTTCGGATTCTTAGGAAAACTGAATATCGCAGTGGTTGAAGTAGCCGGCATACTCGAAGACGGACGTCTGATTCCTTCCACATCGGTTGGCAACAACAAGACCTGGCTTGATCAGGCTGACAAGGTAATCCTTGAAGTAAACTCATGTCAGGACGCGCGTCTTGAAGGGATGCATGACATTTATTATGGTACGAGTCTGCCGCCGAATCGCCTGCCAATCCCTCTTGTTCATCCACATGACCGGATCGGCGACAAATACCTGCATTGTGATCCTAATAAAGTTATTGCTATCGTCGAAACCCATAGTCCGGACCGAAATTCAGCATTTTCGGAACCTGATGAAAATTCCCGCCTTATTGCGAGCCATATCCTTGAATTTTTTGAACATGAAGTGAAGCGAGGGCGCCTCCCGAAGAACCTGTTGCCACTGCAATCGGGTGTCGGTAATATTGCCAATGCCGTTATGGCTGGTCTGAATCACGGGCCATTTGAGAATCTGACCGCCTATACCGAAGTATTGCAGGATGGCATGCTCGATTTGATCCATTCCGGCAAGCTTACCTTTGCTTCAGCGACAGCTTTCTCCTTGAGTAATAAGGCGCTTGAGACACTTTATACCCATCTTGATGAATACAAGGACAAGATTATTCTACGTCCTCAGGAAATCAGCAACCATCCGGAAATCATTCGCCGCCTTGGTGTTATTGCCATGAACGGCATGATTGAGGCCGATATATACGGCAATGTTAATTCCACCCATGTTATGGGCAGTGCTATCATGAACGGTATTGGCGGTTCAGGAGATTTCGCGCGTAATGCCTACATCTCCATATTCATGACACCATCGATGGCAAAAAACGGTCATGTTTCCTGCATTGTGCCCATGGCATCACATGTCGATCACACTGAACACGATGTACAGATACTGGTTACCGAGCAGGGTCTTGCTGATCTGCGTGGCCTCTCTCCAACCCAGCGTGCCAAGGTAATCATTGAAAACTGCGCCCACCCGCATTTCAAGCCGGCACTTCAGGACTATCAGGAGCGCGCTTTGGCACATTCCCATGGAAAACATACTCCACATCTGCTCGACGAGGCCTTAAGCTGGCATCAGCGTTATCTGACAGTGAACCATATGGAAGCCTGAGGGGTATCAGTTGGCAGTCGCCAGTGGGCAGGGAAGAAGGTAAAGAGTGGGCAGTTGGCAGCCGGCAATCTTCAGTTTTCACTGATTACTGCCGACTGCTGACTGGTTTTGGTTGGAATACCAGATAAGGAGCGTCTATGGCCTGGATATATTTGATAGTGGCAGGTTTGTTTGAGATTGGCTGGCCCCTCGGGCTGAAGCTTTCACAGACCACAGCCCATAAGACGCTCTGGATGCTGTTTGCAGTATTGTCTATGAGTGCCAGTGGCTTGTTTCTCTGGCTGGCACAAAAATCCATACCTATGGGAACGGCTTATGCCGTCTGGACAGGGATCGGGGCTGCCGGGGCGTTTGTTTTGGGAATAGTACTTTTCAAAGACCCTGCAACATTCTTCAGGATTCTTTCATTTACCTTTATTGTCATCGGGATCATTGGATTGAAACTCTCTCATCTTTGACAGGGGGGGCAGTGTTCAGTCGGCAGTTAGCGGTGAAGACTGAGGACTGTGGAGCGAGGAAAGACCCCTCACAGGAGTTCGGGGTGACACAAAACAGTGCTGAGGTCAGAGGATAGATCAGTCCCTATTATTATATTCAACTTTTTGTTGCTGTTGTGTCGTGTTGTACATGCCTGGCTTTCAAACGTATAAAATTTATTGAGCCTTGAGCTTTTTTTCTTCAGGGAATCCGTCTTCATCTTTGCCTAAACGTGTTTTTGTGGTGGGTGCCACAGGGTATATCGGCAAATTTGTTGTCCGTGAACTGGTTGCCAGAGGGTACCATGTGGTCAGTTTTGCGCGTGAGCGCTCAGGTGTTGATGCTGCGACTACAGCTGATCTTACACGGCAGCAACTGCAGGGCTCAGAGGTTCGTTTTGGCAATGTCAGTAATATGAACTCCCTTATGAAAGATGGTATCCGAGGGGAGGGGTTTGATGTTGTTGTCTCATGTCTGACTTCTCGAACAGGGGGGATCAAGGATGCCTGGATGATTGACTATCAGGCCACCCATAATGCTCTTGAAGCGGGTAAAGCAGCTGGTGCTACTCAGTTTGTGCTGCTTTCGGCTATCTGTGTCCAGAAGCCTCTGCTTGAATTTCAGAGGGCCAAACTGAAATTTGAGAAGGAGCTGATTGAGTCCGGGTTGACCTACTCGATTGTGCGCCCTACGGCTTTTTTTAAATCTATAGCCGGGCAGGTGGAGTCTGTTAAAAAAGGGAAGCCGTACATCATGTTCGGCAATGGGGAGCTTACGTCATGCAAGCCGATCAGCGAAGCAGACCTTGCCCGTTTTATGGCTGATTGCATCGAAGATAGATCCAGACAGAATAAAATCCTTCCCATCGGAGGGCCGGGGAAAGCGATATCGGCTAAAGAGCAGGGCGAGTTGCTGTTTGAACTGCTTGGTCGAGAACCGAAGTTCAAAAAAGTCTCACCCATGATTTTTGATGTTATTATTCCAGTGATGACTCTTCTTTCAAAGCTCTTTCCAGTGTTTCAGGATAAGGCTGAGTTTGCAAGGATCGGTCGATACTATACCTCAGAGTCAATGCTTGTGCTCAACACTGCAACAGGTAAATACGATGCGGACGCAACCCCATCCTATGGAAGTGATACGTTACGGGATTTTTATGCGCGGGTGTTGAAAGGGGGGCTCGCGGGGCAGGAACTTGGAGCCCATTCGATGTTCTGATTTTTATAGGTGAAGTCGTGTTATTTATGTGTATAGTAGTGATGCGCAATGGAAAATTGCAAAAAATGAACGCAATTATGTTTCGGGTATCGCTCTAACATTATAAGTAAGAAAACAATCATGGCTATTGAATCGATCGATCAAAAAGGATCAAGCATATTCAGCTGGGCTATTAAAAAAGGGAAGCAGTTATTTGAGAAGATCTTGACGGGTAAAATTGAACCAGAACCTTCGCCTGCTCCGGTAAAGAAGAGTGTGATTTTGACTCCAAAATCCAATGAACCTGTAAAGTGGCCTCTTCCGACTAAAAAATAAACCGGAAGGGTATTGAATGATCAGCTTGTACAAGCATACAATCATAAATGATCTGGTTTTCCGGCGTTGAAGGAAGATGTGTTTTAACGAAGTTCAGGAGAAAAAAAAGTCCATCAACTGCTCTTGCATGATGGACTTAAAAAAACCGGGAAATACGGACAGTCAGTGATCATTCACCGATCTGATCCTTCAAAGTTTTCCCCGGTTTGAACTTAACAACTTTTTTTGCCGCGATGGTAATTGCCTCGCCGGTGAGTGGGTTGCGTCCCGGTCTTTCTGCCCTGTCAACAGTGGTGAATGTACCGAATCCAACAAGGGCAACATCGTCACCACTCTTCAAAGAAGATGATACAACATTGATAAAGGCTTTTACGGCGCGATCTGCATCTGCTTTCGTCAGGTTGGCCTGTTCGGCAATTTTTTCAACTAATGCGGCTTTTGACATGTTGCATGTTATTTAGATTGTTGATGTAATGGTTTATTTTAATTGATGTTGCTAAAATTTATCAGCAGCAGACCAGTCATAACAAAACATCCGAAATGAACACGGCTTGGCCTTCAGGTATGATCAGGATGTCTTTGACATCAAGATGCTACTGCATAGCGTACGGCAAAACTGACCGCGGTCACAAATGTCAAAATGGATAGAATTTTTTCGGAGTGTCTGAATTCGGAAGATGCCTCCGAAATGGTGTACAAACTACTCCGGCAGAGAAAAAAGGGTACAGGAGCAATAAACTGATAAGCGCATTATGATATCAAGGTATTATTTTTTTTGTAAAACACAATATTTTCAGGAATTCAAAGTTATTACCGTAAATAAATCATCTACAGTTGATCTGTTTTCTCACTTCGTTCAGGTTACAGTTCTTTAAGCCGGAAAAATTCAATAGAAATCAGACTCATTTGGTTTTTTATAAATAAAAAAATTCATTACATAGTAGGGGGGAAACGTTTTAGGAATCCTTTTTTGTAGCTCATATCTCTTTGATTCAACAATATTTAACAGGAGTGAACCATAATGAAAAATGCATTGTTGCAGATTGCAGGAATTGTTGGAATTGTAGCGGTTATCCTTGGTACTTTCAATACTGATGTTCTTGCTTCACGCAGGCATCATCATCGCTATTATCCTGTGCATCATCATCACGGACATCGCAGATAAGGTGATCCTTCAATAGCTATTGATTCGCAAAAAAGGAGCTGAAGAGCTCCTTTTTTGCGTTAACCGGATTACTTAGTGATTTGGTAAATACTGATATACCTATTATAATATCTTCATACTGCAATGTAAAAACTGGAAAACTTGCATATGAAGACCTCTGTACTGAATCGAAACGGCATTACT
>CAIVCU010000395.1 GCA_903904495.1 uncultured Chlorobiaceae bacterium | reverse complement strand
CCGGTGGTTATGGGCATGATCTCTTCGTCGAACAACTCGATACCCTCCCCTTCGCCGAAAATGATCTCTTTTCTGTCTTCAGCTTCAAAGAGTTCTTTCGCGTTTTCACGCCAAGCACCATAGTGGTATTCATCAAGGATGACACAATCCCAGTTGATGGCGTGTACCCATTCGTTTCTGACCTTTATGCCGCCAGTGCTGCTGTTTTTGCCAAGGAAATCCTGAAACGAACCGAAGCAAATAAATGGCCGCTGTTTATCTGCGTCCTCATAGGACAATCCGTTTCGGGCAATGAATTGCCATCCCTCAAAATCAATATGCCCTTTCAAATCATCCTCCCAAGCACCCTGAACACCTGGTTTGAAGGTCAACACCAGAACTCTTGACCAGCCCATGCTTTTAGCGAGCTGATAGGAGGCAAAGGTTTTGCCGAAACGCATTTTAGCATTCCAGAGAAAATGGGGGGCTTTGTTGACGTTTTCTTGCTTGAAACTGGTAAAGTATGCGGCGGTTTTTTCTACTGCGGCCACCTGCTCGGGGCGCATGGCAAAATCAAGCGAACGATTTTCTTCATTTATTTCACGTGACCGCAAGGCAATAACAGCGGCCTTGACATCAGCAACTGAACATTCAAACCATTCACCGTTCGGGTTTTTGATGCTCCGACACCTTAAAAAACGATGCACATCATGGTCAGTGAAAACAGTACCATCATTACGCATGGCAGCTTCTTCAAGATGAATACGATAAGGCAGTTCACCGGGGCGTAACACAGGGTACTGCTGAGCAACTCGTGACTTTACATCGACCGTGGTATAGCCAATTTTGAGCAATCCCTGATACTGAGGATGAGTATCCTCATAGGCATAGATCATCGGGCAGGCGTCAGGTCGCGGCGGAAAGAACTCCTTACTCATTAACAGCCTCCATGGGGCGAATTTTGGATTCAATGAAAGCCACCTCATCAACAGTTAGCCCATACCGTTTGTATAGCAATTCATCAGACCAGCAAGTGGTCATGTCTAAGATGGGAACAAAAAAGAACCTTTCTTTAGTAATATCTTGGGAGAAAGACAGTTGAGATACAAGGAATCTTACAAATTTTGTTGTTATGTATGCAGCAAGATTATCTGCATAAATCCTTTCCTTGTAACTTCCAGCAACGATGTAAGTCTCTGTGCAAATTGTGCCGGGAGGCAGAATATCAACAATAGACAATACTTTTCGCATACCGTTTTTGTCGGGTTGACCAGCGTGGTCATAAGAGACTTTTGATGTAATAACTTTCCATTCATCAATCATGTCTGCACCCGTGGTAACATCATCGCGGTTGTACGGCCCGTCACCCTTTTGCCAGCGCAGCGTAATATCCCCATGCTTATATGGTCTGGCATTTGTCGGTAAACCAAATGGTTTTCTACTTGTAACTTGTTCAGCCATGCTTTTTTCTTTTTTCGTCAAAACCTTTCTGATGATAGGCACTGCCTGACTATGACGAATAAATGTTTTGAACTCGTTGAGATTCCTGACTGAAACGGTTTCATTCCCATTATGGGCATTAACGATTTCGCACGGTCCGGTAGAATCACGTTCCCAAAGGAAGTAACATATTCCTCCCGCAATATCTACGCCGGGGAAACATTCAGAAGCATCTTCAAAGTCAACCATTTTCCTGATTCGATCATCGTTCAGCATTTCGGCACGAAAGTCGTTCAGACCTTTACCTCCCGCAAACCAACGAGAGGGTATGATCATGGTGAGAAATCGAGGGTTCAGTTTTTTTGCCTGATGGACAAAATTCTGATATAGAGGGGAAGCACTCTTGCCAAATCCTCCATCGCTCATCTGGTATGGCGGGTTACCTACAATGACATCGAATTTCATATTGAATAGTTCCTCGGGATTATCGGTATGGATGAACTGGTAGGCATGGGTTTCCAGCTCTTTATCTCTTTCATATTCCTGCCTGCTGGCTCCGCAATAGATGCAGCGGTTGTTGCTCCAGGTATGCTCAATATTTTCATGCAGAATGTTGCCTGCCGGATCTTCAAATATTTCCGTAACAGAGTATTTACCATTCGCCGATTTGGAGCAATAGAGCGACCTTCTGGAAAGCAGAGCGGTCAGTTCCGTAATGGCGATGCCAAAAATCTGTTTACTAAAGATGTGGTTGATTCTTTGTTGCTTGTCGGGTATCTCTTGTTCGAGCCCTTCCATGAGGCGCTTGGCAATCTCCCGAAGGAAGACCCCTGATTTACAGAAAGGATCGAGAAACCGGGCCTGCCGGTCATGCCAGATTGATTCAGGCAAGAGGTCGAGTATCTTGCTGGCGAGTTGTGGTGGTGTAAAGACCTCATCGCTGCTCAGATTGGCAAGGCAGGTGAGTACATCAGGATTGTAACTACCGCTGTTCAGCATCGGCAACCTTTAAATAGTGAGTCAAGGGATACTCTTTCACTGGTGTGGGGAGAAATACGTCTTCGCCACTGTCTGAGAAGAGAGGTGTTTCTTTGTATGATTGATGGTTGAGCAGCTCCTTGAAGGCGAAGTCGCGGCGTTTAAGCATGCTGCCGTTGACTGGAGACCACTCGGAAAAAACAATCGGCTGCGGATTATTGCCAATCGTCTTCAGTGTGAGGGCGTCGCCTTGTATGATGTTGCGTTCAAGGATGTATTGAACGGCATTCAAGCACTCTTCTTGAACAGCTTCTTTACATAGAGCGGTATAGCGTTGCTCAAAACTGCTAAAAAGCCGTGTTTGGCACTCTTTGATATTGTCTTCCAGAATGTCAATACCATAGAGAGAGGATACGGCAAGGACCGCGTACCGTTCGTATTCTATCTGATTTTTACCGTATCGTGATTGCACGACGGTGAGTTTCCGGTCAAGGATTTCAGTCAAGAAGTTGCCGGTACCACATGCGGGCTCAAGAAAACGGGAGTCAATCCGCACTGTTTCACTCTTTACGAGATCGAGCATGGCATTGACTTCACGCTTACTGGTATATACTTCGCCGTGGTCGGCTACCCTTTTTTTGGAGACAACCTGATGCTCCGTCCGTAATGAGCCCATATGATTTTATACAATTTATTCTGAATCTAATTTCTTTAACTCATACCCATGAGACTTGGCAACTGGTTGACATCAATTAAGATAGGGCACTGGACTGATCGAATAGCAAGCTAAGGAATTGATTAATTATTCTTTTCTTCTCAAGAACTCAGCATCTACTTTTGAGGTGTTCGAAGTATCGTGTACACGGTTGCTCTGCCAATCTTCAATTGACGGGCAATCTCTGTGGCGCCCATTCCTTGGGCTCGTAAAGATAAAACCTTATCTCTGTCAATGGAGGGTTTGCGGCCAAATTTTACACCCTTAGCTTTTGCCTCGACTCTTCCTTCGTTGGTTCTTTCCAGAATGCGTTGTCTGTCTGCCTGAGCAACGGCAGACAAAATGGTAACGACCATCTTACCCATTGTTCCTTCGGTGCTGATACCATCATCCAAAAAACGGATGGCCACCCCCATTGCATCAAATTCTTTTATGAGCTGGATCATGTCAGCAGTATCACGACCAAGCCTATCGAGTTTTTTGACAAGGACAACATCACCCTGTTCAACTTTGACCCGTAGTAGTTGCAGACCGTCACGATGAACATGATTACCTGACTCTTTGTCGGTAAACAGTCGATTAGGTTCCACGCCCTCAGCTTTCAGTGCATTGACCTGAATATCGAGTGACTGCTGGCTGGTTGATACACGAGCATAACCGAAAAGTCTCATAAGGTGAGAGGTGTCTGATAAATCGATTATTGGAAAGGTTGTCTATAAAGTAGCAGAAATCCGATATAAAAGACAATTCTTTCATGCTACTTGATGGTGTCTCCTAACTTATAATATAGAAGACAATTGAGCACACCGGAGTATAGTGT
>CAIVCU010000394.1 GCA_903904495.1 uncultured Chlorobiaceae bacterium | reverse complement strand
GCTCTTCTTATCACGAAAGACGATGTAAAGATCAAGCGCTTCCGCGACAAGTCAGGTACGCTCTTTATTTTTATGGTTGATGCTTCCGGTTCCATGGCACTCAATCGTATGCGCCAGGCCAAGGGCGCAGTGGCAAGCCTTCTGCAGAACGCCTATGTTCATCGCGACCAGGTTGCCCTTATTTCGTTCCGTGGAAAGCAGGCTCAGGTTCTCCTGCCGCCTTCGCAGAGCGTTGACCGTGCCAAACGCGAACTCGACGTGCTGCCGACCGGTGGAGGTACACCTCTCGCGTCTGCACTCTATCTCGGATGGGAGACCGCCAAACAGGCCCGTACCAAAGGTATTTCGCAGATCATGTTTGTTCTCATCACCGACGGACGAGGCAATATCGGCCTGCAGGCTACCTTTGACCCGAATGCTGAAAAAATTCCAAAGGAAGATCTCGAAAAGGAGATCGAAGCTCTCTCTCTTTCCATTCAGGCTGACGGAGTTGCTTCTATCGTCATCGATACCCAGATGAACTATCTTTCGAGAGGTGAAGCACCAAAACTTGCCCAGAAACTTGGCGGGCGTTATTTCTACCTGCCGAATGCAAAAGCAGAGCAGATTGTTGAAGCAGCATTGAGTTTTTAATTTTTCAAACCTTTCCGGTATTTCTCGCCGGAAAGGTCGTTTTCGGAATTATCCCCCTCCTTTTATACATTAGATGGACTTTGTTTTTTTACAAAAGCTAAACCTCTAATTCGTACCTACTTATTACCATCATGTCTAATCGCCGTAAAGTTGTTGCTATTGTTGGACTTGAGCAGTACAATGCCGGACTCTGGAAAAAGATAAAAGGGCTTCTTGCGAACGAAGCCGACCTGACACAGCTGAGTGATGTTGATCTTGAAAAACAGAATCCTGCAGCTGCCACAGCAATTCATGAAGCCGACTGTGTCTTCATGAGTATGATCAATTTCAAGGAGCAGATCGACTGGTTCAAGCTGCAGCTCGAACAATCAACCAACGATAAAACAGTTTTTGTCTTCGAGTCTATGCCTGAAGCCATGGCACTCACCAAGGTGGGAAGCTATTCAGTCGGTGATGGAAAGGCCGGCATGCCGGATATGGTTAAAAAAATAGCCAATATGCTGGTCAAGGGGCGCGATGAAGATGCGCTGTATGGCTACATGAAGCTTATGAAAATCATGCGCACCATTCTGCCTCTTGTACCGAACAAGGCAAAGGATTTCAAGAACTGGCTGCTGGTATATTCTTACTGGATGCAGCCGACAGCGGAGAATATCGCCAACATGTTCCGGCTTATTCTGCGTGAATACTTTAATGAGCGAATCACGGTCGGGGCGATTGTTGATGTCCCGAACATGGGTATCTACCATCCCGATGCTCCGGCCTACTTCAAGGATATCAAGAGTTATAAACACTGGTTGAAAAAACGCGGGATCAACATTGACAAGGGCCAGAAAATCGCCCTTCTGTTTTTCCGTAAACATTTGCTCCAGGAGAAAACCTACATCGACAACGCTATCCGCACGTTTGAAAAGTGGGGAATCCATCTTTTTCCCGCTTTTGTGACCGGCGTGGAAGGCCATGTGCTGGTTCGCGACTGGCTGATCAAAGAAGAGATAGACCTGCTGGTGAACATGATGGGCTTCGGCCTTGTCGGAGGTCCTGCAGGTTCTACCAAGCCGGGAACAGCGGCTGAAGCGCGTCACGAGATCATGACAAAACTTGATGTTCCCTACATTGTAGCCCAGCCTCTCCTGACTCAGGGTTTTGAATCATGGAAAGAACTTGGCGTCTCTCCCATGCAGATGACCTTTACCTACGCCATTCCTGAAATGGATGGCGCAATATCTCCGGTTATTCTCGGTGCCCTGCAGGACGGCAAGATAGAGACTGTTCCAGAGCGCCTGGATCGGCTTGCCGGACTTGTTTCCCAGTGGCTCCGTCTTCGGGCGACAGCCAACCGGGACAAAAAGGTTGCCTTTATTGTCTACGACTATCCTCCGGGTCTCGGTAAAAAAGCAAGTGCGGCACTGCTCGATGTTCCCAGAACGCTTTTTGCTGCACTTCAGCGGCTGAAAAAAGATGGATACAATGTCGGTACTCTGCCTGAAAGTTCCGATGCACTCTTCCATGCGCTTGACAGGGCAACCGATCACCAGGTTCAGCAGAATAAACCTGATGCCCTTAAAGTCAGTTACGATACCTTCAAGGAGCTCACCTCATCAAGAGAGCGGGAACGCATTGAGGAGCGCTGGCAGAAATTCCCCGGCGAAATCGTCCCTATCGGAGACCAGGATGTGTTTGTCGGCGGCATTCGGTTCGGCAACATCTTTATCGGAGTTCAGCCGCGCATCGGTATGCAGGGCGATCCCATGCGGCTTCTTTTCGACAAGGAAAATACGCCTCATCACCAGTATATAGCCTTCTATCGCTGGATAAGCCGTGAGTTCAAGGCTCATGCCATGGTGCATGTCGGTATGCACGGCTCGGTGGAGTGGATGCCAGGACTGCAGACCGGTCTCACCGGCGACTGCTGGCCTGACGCCCTTCTTGGCGAGGTTCCGCATATCTATATCTATCCGGTCAACAACCCGAGCGAATCGACTATTGCAAAACGTCGGGGACTGGCAACAATGGTTTCCCATGTTGTGCCGCCGCTTTCACGTGCCGGCCTTTACAAGGAACTTCCCGCACTCAAGGATCTGCTCGTTGATTACCGTGAACGATTTCTTTCAACCTCATCTGAAAGCTCGGGTGATGGGTCCGGCATTGAAGAGGCCATCATGCAGAAAGCTGAACTTCTCAACCTGACTGACGATTGTCCACGTCGGGAGAGTGAAGGGTTCGGCGAATTTGTCAGCAGGCTCTACATTTATATCGCTGAACTTGAAAACCGCCTGATCTCCAATTCGCTCCATGTGTTTGGCGAGGCAAGTCCGCTTGAGTCTCAGATCATCACCATCACCGAAACACTCAAGAACAGGGGAGAAGAGGGCAAGACCCTGCCCTATATTCTCATGACCTCGTCGGGCAAAAACGGCCACTACGACAGTTATGAGGAGCTTACAAACCGCTCGAGAAAAGGTGATGAACAAGCTATCCAGCTTCGCGAGTGGGTTGAAAGTGCCTGCCGCAATTTTGTACAGCAGGTATTTTTTGACCGCAAAAATGTTGCACTGGTCTTCTCGTCGATAACTGGAGGCACCCAGCTTCCTGCTCAATATATGCCATTCATCGACCAGCTGACCCAGGATGGCGCAAAGCTTCTTTATGCTCTTCGCGACAATACCGGCGAAATGGAATCACTGATGAGGGTGCTGAATGGGCGCTATATTTCATCAGGTCCCGGAGGCGATCTGGTGCGTGACGGCATCAACGTGCTTCCTTCCGGACGCAATATCCACTCCATCGATCCGTGGAGAATACCTTCTGTAATGGCCTTCAAGCGCGGGACGCTGATTGCCGACAGCATTGTCAAGCGGCATCTTGAAGAAAATGATGGACACTATCCTGAAACCATCGCCCAGGTGCTCTGGGGACTCGACACCATCAAAACCAAGGGCGAGGCTGTTGCTGTTGTCATTCGCCTGCTTGGCGGTGAACCAGCCTACGATGCTTTCGGGAAAATCAGCCACTACAGCCTTGTGCCGCTTGAACGGCTCGGCCGGCCCCGCATCGATGTCCTTATGCAGCTCAGTCCGATTTTCCGCGATGCTTTCGGACTGCTCATGGACCAGCTTGACCGGCTTATCAAGGCGGCGGCTACTGCTGATGAGCCTGTAGAGATGAACTATGTTAAAAAACATGTTGACGAAGCAGTTGCATCTGGCGCGGAGTTCGCCAGCGCAACAGCACGTCAGTTTACCCAGGCCCCGGGAGCCTATGGCACCTATGTCGATGATATGGTCGAAGACTCTGCCTGGGAATCTGAAAATGACCTCGATGACCTCTTTATCCGCCGCAACAGCAGCGCTTACGGTGGAGGACGCAAAGGCGAGAAAGAGACAGAGATACTGCAGAAACTGCTCGGATCGGTAGACCGTGTTGTGCACCAGGTCGATTCCACGGAGTTCGGCATTTCTGATATTGATCACTATTTCTCTTCCTCCGGCTCACTGCAGCTCGCAGCAAGGCGCAGGAATACCAAAAATGACAATATCAAGCTCAACTACGTTGAATCGTTTACTTCCGACATCAAGGTTGACGATGCCGATAAATCCCTCCGTATAGAGTACCGCTCAAAACTGCTGAATCCGAAGTGGTTTGAAGGTATGCTGAAGCACGGTCACAGTGGAGCCGGCGAAATCAGCAACAGGGTTACCTATATGCTGGGCTGGGATGCTGTAACCAAGAGTGTGGACGACTGGGTCTACAAAAAAACAGCCGAAACCTACGCGCTTGATCCCGAAATGAGGGAGCGTCTTGCAACGCTGAACCCGCAGGCGATAAAGAACATCGTAGGCCGAATGCTCGAAGCCCACGGTCGCGGCATGTGGAAAGCCGATCAGGATATGATCAATGAACTGCAGGAAATCTATGC
>CAIVCU010000393.1 GCA_903904495.1 uncultured Chlorobiaceae bacterium | reverse complement strand
TTTTAGTAAAATTTAGGTGTGATGGTTTTTTATAATCCATTATTTCGGAGAATAAGGATATGCTGCAGTATAAGCGCATCTTGCTGAAATTAAGCGGTGAAGCACTTGCTGGTCAGGATGGCTACGGTATAAATATCGAGATGCTCGAACGTTATGCTGAAGAAATCAGGGAAGCACGTGAATTAGGCGCCGAAATTGCCCTTGTAATAGGCGGTGGCAATATATTTCGAGGTGTGTCAGAGGCTGCATCCAAGATGGATCGGGTACAGGCCGACTATATGGGTATGCTTGCAACGGTTATCAACGCTATAGCCTTTCAGGATGTCCTTGAACGCAAAGGAGTCTTTACCCGGCTTCAGACCGCTATAAAAATGGAGCAGATGGCCGAACCCTTTATCAGACGCAGAGCTATCCGTCATCTTGAGAAGGGGAGGGTTGTAATTTTCGGTGCAGGCACTGGAAATCCATATTTTACTACTGATACAGCTGCCGCACTGAGAGCTATCGAGATTGAGGCAGATGTTATTGTTAAAGGAACCAGAGTTGATGGTGTCTACGATTCTGATCCTGAAAAAAATCCTGATGCAGAGTTTTTTTCAAACATATCCTATCTCGATGTACTCCGAAAAAATCTCAGGGTTATGGATATGACCGCTATTACACTCTGTCGGGAAAACACGCTTCCCATTGTGGTTATGAACATGAATGAAAAAGGGAACTTTACCAGATTGTTGCGCGGAGAGAAGGTTGGCTCGCTCGTGCAGAGTGAAACCCCTTAAGCGGGATTTTCATCATCTCTACCGGGTGTGAAAAATTGTGTGATTACGGCTCGAATATCATGCCAATCAAATCCCCGGTTATAGAGAAAAACTTCAAGTTTCTTTTTTCTGCACTCCTCTGTTGCGCCGTGCAGCGAACCCATCTTTTTTTCTGCTGCCCGATAGCAGAATTCTCTACTGTCATACTCATTGAGCAGTTCGCCGATAATTGAATCCGGAACCCCTTTTTTTCTCAGCTCAGCACCTATTTTCAGTTTCCCCGAGGGTTTTCGTCGTGACCGGCTTTTGATCAATTCAATTCCAAACATACGGTCATCCAGTACTCCCAGCTTTGTCAGTTTTTCAAGAACAGGTTCGACATTCTCAACGGAGTATCCCTTTTTAAGAAGTTTCTGCTCAAGCTCCTTAAGGCTATGATTGCGCAGCCCAAGCAGTTTAAGCGCAAACCCCATCGGGCTCATCGAATTACCCTTCATAGCTATTACCCAGTTTATAGTGCCTATTTTTTTATGTAGGCATTAAGCCCTATCGTTACCGCTTTCCCCTCAACCATCACTGATGTGACAGTGTTGCCGTGCGTACTTGCCACAACAAGCGTTTTCCCCGATGAAGAGGGAGTCGGCGTTTCCAGGTCAATCTCAATACAAAGCTTTCCGTTTTTAATCTCAACATTCATTGCCATGCGTAGGATCCTTTTCGTTTATGGGTTGGATTGTCTGGTGAATATAGTTCAAAGCCTTTGTCGATTCAGAATGTTGCAGCCGTGTTTTATTCTTTTTTTCCTTACAAAAAGCAGGAGATGGTTATCTTTTTTTGAAACACTGTGCAACTCATCGATTTTAAAAGAAATGACATGCTAAACAAAGCTTTGTTTCCCGGAAAGTATATTCAAGGTGTCGGCGCTCTCAATGAGCTGTCATCCCTGATCAAGTCGTTTGGCACACGGGCTCTGATCCTTGCGTCGCCTACAGTGCACAAGATAATTCTGCATGATTGTTGCATTGATAGAGAAGCACCCTTTTTGTCTGTCGAACAGTTTGCAGGGGAGTGCTGCGAAAAAGAACTCTTCAGACTTGCATCTATCATCCGTGAGCAACAAGTGGATGTTTTCGTAGGCATGGGCGGAGGGAAAACAATTGATACAGCGAAAATTGCTGCTGACCGTGCAAATATTCCTGTCATTATCGTTCCAACTATCGCCTCGACTGATGCTCCCTGCAGCGGGTGCGCTGTTTTGTATTCTGAGCAGGGCATTTTTCAATCGGTCTCGTATCAGACATCCAATCCTGCAGCCGTTCTGGTTGATACCGAAATCATCGTCAACGCTCCTGTCCGTTTTCTCGTGTCAGGTATGGGTGATGCGCTGGCAACTTGGTTCGAAGCCAGATCCTGCAGCCTTACACACGCTGAAAATGAGTGCGGTGGACTAAGCACCCTGACTGGACTCGCCCTCGCAAGACTCTGTTATGATACAATGCTCCAATATGGCTCAGTTGCCAAAATTGCCGCCGAGCGCCGTATCATCACACCGGCTCTGGAGCGTATTGTGGAGGCTAATATTCTCTTAAGCGGCGTTGGCTTTGAAAGTGGCGGCCTGGCGAGTGCCCATTCCATTCACAATGGATTCACAGTGTTGCAAGAAACACATGCATACTACCATGGGGAAAAAGTTGCTTTTGGTCTTTTAGCTGGACTGCAGCTCATTGATGCTCCACCTGAAGAGTCAGATGTTGTTCTCTCATTCTGCGAAAAAGTAGGTCTTCCCACCACACTTGCTGATATTGGTATTCGGAAATTTAATCGTGATATATTAATGCCAGTTGCTGAAAAAGCATGTGCTCCGGGCGAATGCATCCATCACGAGGCAGGGCGGATAACACCTGAAAAGGTTCTTCAGGCTATTCTTGCGGCAAACGCTATCGGAGAATACCGAAAAACGCAGTTGAATGTATAACTCTTCGCAGCTAACCATCAATCTTTTTCTTTTCAATTTTGCTATATTCCAAGCTTTAACGATGACCGTGCCGGTTTGGTGCCGGGATGTCACTTGTAACATATTTTATTATCAGTTAAGTGTAAAAGAACATGCCTCGCTATACTCCTGAACAGCTTGTTAAACGAAACGCTTCTATCTGGACTGATATTCAGATTATTCTTGCACCGATCCAGTTTTTGCTTTTTGTTGCAGGGGTCACCACAACCGCTCTGTATGCAAATGGTCTTTTCGTTACGAATTTTTACTGGGTAAGCATAGCCATTCTTTTTAAGACACTCTTTTTCGCCCTTCTTTTTATAACGGGTATGTTTTTTGAAAAGGAG
>CAIVCU010000392.1 GCA_903904495.1 uncultured Chlorobiaceae bacterium | reverse complement strand
CTGGTGCCGCCCCTGCCGTTTGTTCACCCATGAACAACCCATGAAAGTTTAGACCGCACATCGGGAAAAACAGCGGCGGAGCGGCATTGCTGCCGCTCCCCCTGCCTGTTCACCTGTAAGTTGTCAGCCTAATCTGGACTAAATAAAGTAGAAAGTTAATGTGGGATTTGAGATATTTAATCACTCAATAAAATCCTACAAAATGGAAGAGAAAAAACAAAGTGCGAGCAGCCTTGTTCGCGAAATCAAGCGTAAAACACGCAGAGTATTTTCAGCAGAAGAAAAAATCAAGATTGTATTGGAGGGGCTTCGTGGGGAAGAGTCCGTATCAGCCATTTGCCGCAGATATGGCATTCATGAGAACAATTACTACAACTGGAGTAAAGACTTTATGGAAGCCGGGAAAAAGCGGCTGAGTGGAGACACCGAGCGCAATGCTTCTACTGACGACGTGAAGGATTTACGCGAAGAGAATATCGAGTTGAAAGACTTGGTAGCAGAACTTTCTATTCAGGTAAAAGTTCTAAAAAAAAGTTTGCGAGGCTTAGAGTAAAAAACCAATATCCGAAGTATATGCGTTACTCACCGGCAGAAAAATTAGAGATTATCCGCTTAGTGGACGGCTCCGACATTGGCGTTACCCGAACGCTCAAGGAGTTGGGCATTCATAAAAGCACCTTCTACAATTGGTATGAAAGGTATCAGCGACATGGCGCTGATGGATTGAATGAAATAAAACCATCGTCTAAACGGGTATGGAATAGGATACCTCAGAAGTTAAGAGAACAGGTAGTAGAGATTGCATTAGATAAAGAAGAACTCTCTGCCCGTGAACTGGCATGGCATATCACCGACCATCAGCACTACTATATCAGTGAGTCGAGTGTGTATCGTATTCTACGCGAATATGGACTTATCGCTGCACCGGCGCATATCATTCTTAGCGCCAGTGATGAGTTCAAAGATAAAACATCAAGACCCAATCAGATGTGGCAAACCGATTTTACTTACTTCAAAATCATCGGCTGGGGATGGTATTACCTCTCCACAGTGCTCGATGATTACAGCCGTTATATTGTTGGATGGGAATTGTGCAAAGGCATGAAAGCAGAAGATGCCGAAAGCACAATACGCAAAGCATTAGCTCATGCAAATCTTCCGAAGGACAAGCGTCCCAAACTGCTCAGCGATAACGGGAGCAGCTATATTGCACAGGAGTTTAAAGATTTTTTAAACGAAGAGAAGATGCCTGCCATACATGGCCGCCCGCTTCATCCCCAAACACAAGGCAAAATTGAACGATACAATCGAAGCTTGAAGAACCACATTAAGTTAGAAAACTACTACAGCACCGAAGAACTTGAGCGAGCGGTAGGAAAGTTCGTGCATCATTACAACTATTATCGTTACCACGAATCAATCAACAATGTTACTCCTGCCCAGATGTATTACAACAAAGCTGCGGAGGTATTGCAAAAAAGACAACGTATTAAAATCAGAACTCTGAAGCGCAGAAAACAACAAAACCTCCGTTCAGTTGTAAAAAGAGAATAGACTATCTTTATAATGTTCGGTAAAGAGGAAGCGGGCAATGCAGGAGTGCAACCCGCCAGGAATAACCGGACCCACGGAAATGAAAAAGAGGTGTTGAGTCATCTCAGCACCTCTTTCTTTTTACCGATTCATTTTTGTGGTTATGCCTTTTAAAACTCATTTATTAACTTTGAAAAACCCTACATTAAATTTCAACGCTTTTAGTCCACTTTGGTCTGAAGACATACAAGAAGTTCACTGTCCAAAGTTGTTTTCCGCAGCATGTGTGCGTCCGT
>CAIVCU010000391.1 GCA_903904495.1 uncultured Chlorobiaceae bacterium | reverse complement strand
TTTCAGGTTGTGCTGTTTCATGCTCTCAAAGACTCTGAGCCTGACATTGGAGAGGGGGCACACGGTGAGTGGGATTTGTTGTTGTACAAGCTCAGAAACCAGAGCCTCATCTTCCATGCAGTGAACCCCGTGATCGATCCGGGAGACGTGCAGAGTGTCAAGAGTTTGCCAGACAGAGGCTGCACTGCCTTCTTCGCCGGCATGCGCCACGGTCATGAATCCTTCATGGCGTGCCCGTTTAAAGAGGGTTATGAACTTTTCCGGTGGATTACCCAGTTCGGAAGAGTCAAGACCGATACCGGCAATCCATTGTTTCCAGGCAAGGGCTTTCTCAAATATTGCTAATCCCTCCTTTTCGTTCAGATGCCGAAGAATACACATAATGAGCTTTGTCGAAATGTTGAGTGAGTTGTTTGCCTCAACAAGCGCCCGCTCAATTCCATTGATAACAGTTTCAAAGGTAATGCCTCGTGCTGTATGGCTCTGGGGGTCGAAAAAGATCTCTGCATGCCGGACATTCTGGGATGCGGCTTTTTTCAGATAGGCAATAGTTAAATCGTAAAAATCATTTTCGGTTATCAGAACTGCAGTTGCTCTGTAATATATGTCAAGGAATGATTGCAGGTCACTGAATTTATAAGCCTTTCGGGCAGTTTCAGCATCAGGATAGGGAAGTGAAACACCATTTCGTTTTCCTATTGCAATCATCAGTTCAGGTTCAAGCGTACCCTCAATGTGGAGGTGTAATTCCGCTTTTGGTATTCCTGCAATAAAACCGGCAAGCGAATTCATAGAGAAAATGGGTTAATGGGTTACACCCGTGTCGTACGGCCTCTGATATGTTTTACTCGAACATGATCGAGTGAAGTATCACGTGATGCATTGGTGACATTGTATAGAATGAAAAACTTGAACACAGCCCAACTGATCGGTGATGTTATTGCTTCCTGAGGACAGTTCATTTCACAACTTTGACAGAGTATGCAGTCTCGACTCCAGAGCGGATAGCCCTCCTTGTTTGCAACAATATTTCCGGTTGGACACTGCTTCATGCAGAGTGCACATGTAGTGCATGTTTTTCTGTTTACCCAGAACAGACGGCTGATGATCTTTTTAACCAGCCATCGGTTAGTAAAAAATCGCTCCGTTCGATAGATGAAACCTGGGGGAGGGTCAAATTCCGGCTGAGTGTATTTGTTTCCCGCAATAATAGCGGAAACATTTGAGCCAAACTCCTTTGCTTGACTCAATTCAGACGGCAGGGGATTATCAGGCGAAAAAAGATAACCCTCCTTTAAATAACCTTGATAGAAATCGGCACCACGACATTTGAAATAACCGGCTTCACTTGCACCTTTCATACGAAGAGCGGCTCTTATGTTATTTCCGGTATCCCCCGGATAAGTGCCATAAAGCACAAAAACGAAGCTTCGGAGACCGGTTAGACTGGGGAGGCTGGTTAAATAATCAGTTACATTGATGGGTGGGCGAAAAAAATATGCAGGAGATCCAATACCCAGAAGGTCGTAACAATCAAGGTTTATTGGCTGACAATCCTTGATGTTACAGAGATCAACCTGATGTCCCGATGACCGTAATCCGAAAGCAATGTACTCAGCAACTTGAGCCGTCGTTCCGCCTTGAGAGAAGTAGGTTATCAGAATTTTGGACATGAATACACACTTTATTTACTGGCGGAATGGCTGTTCTGCATGTTTCCAATATCATAAGAAACGATGAATTTGCGAAAGGGTTAACGATTTCTCTATAGTCAACTTGAACGGGGTTCATATTTATATAAAGTGATTTTGCACCTGTTGACTACCTGGTGTTCTCTCTTTCATCGTTTTCAAGCAGATATTGCTGGCGAAAAAAGGGAAATTAACGTGGTGTAAGGTGTTTTGTAGCTACTTTTCACTATGTTGTTCCCGGAACCCACCTGAACTGGGAAAGTAACACGTTGCCGCCTCGATAATCACTCTCCTCAAAGAAGCGTTTTTCCATTCGGACATTTGATACTTCGTGAGTTTCCGGCTTGAGCACAGATTGTACTGCTTATTTTTTGCTGAAGTATTCTGATGTTATTAACTTCTTTATTAAAAAGACAGGTGTTGACTCAACAGATCAGGAATTGCGCAAACGTGCATGGTTCCAAAAAAATGGAATCCTAACATAAATGATTGAATGTAGTGGCAAGACAGCGTTTTAACCGAAAATCAAAACCCCCGGCAAGAAAGAACACCAGAAATGTTTCATCGCATACCGGTGAACGGGTGAAACCGAATGATCATATTCTGATTAACGAATTTCTTTTCAGACGAGGCGAAAGTTCTCTTGCAGCCGAAATCATTACATTTTTCTCAGACCATGAAGGAGCGCGCTTAAGGTCACTGGATTTGGCTATCGCACTGGGTTATACAGAATCAAAGCAGCTGCCGGGCTTCTGGTATGTGCTGCATAAACTGCAGGAAGAAGGAGTCGTTGACAAGGATTCAAATCGCAGTTACGGACTCTCAGTCATAGAGGCCTCTACCTATGAAGATCACCTTGTTCATGTCAAGCCGTTTCCTCTTCCCGGTAAGGAGCATTATAAGGTTTCCAAAAGTTATACCGGTCATATCTCTACCCATCCTAACGGTTATGGTTTTGTTGATGTGGAAGGTTTTGATGACGATATCTTCATCAAAGCCGGAGATTTGAATTCATCTATTCATGGCGACGAAGTTG
>CAIVCU010000390.1 GCA_903904495.1 uncultured Chlorobiaceae bacterium | reverse complement strand
CTCCAGCAGCTGCTGCTTTTCCGGAATCTTGAGCGCGAGGTGGGAGGCGACGGTGTCGGCCAGCTTGCCCGGCTCCTCGATCTGATTGATCGAGACCTGAGCAGCGAGCTGATTGATCGGTTTCACGCCCTGAAAATATACACGGGCAAAAGAAAAGACAGCCATCACTTTGAACAGGATGAGATCAATGAAGAGATCGTTCGTCATGCCCTTCAAGGAAAGAGAGTGGCACGGTTAAAAGGTGGAGATCCATTTGTTTTCGGAAGGGGTGGTGAAGAGATAGAGGTTTTAAGGAAGAACGGTATCGGGTATGAAATTATCCCTGGAATTACTGCTGCCCATGGAGCAAGCGCCTATACTGAAATTCCGTTAACCATGAGAAAAATTTCCTCTTCAGTTGCTTTTTGTACAGGACATCCGATTAACAAAATTCAGGTTCCGGATGCTGACACTCTTGTCTATTACATGGTAGCCTCTTCCGTTCACGATGTGCTTGATGCTGTCGTCAAGAAGGGATGGAAAGACGATACAAAAGTTGCCATAGTCCAGAATGCGACAAGATACAATCAGAAAACCTTTACCGGTACGCTTGGTGAGTTAAGAAAACGGGAAAAGGCGGTCTATTCTCCCGCGCTGCTGATTCTGGGAGCAAACATCAACCAGTTCATCGAAGATAACTGGTACTCAAAGAAGAAGAAGGTGCTGATTACCGGGGATAATGAGATGATGTACAACAGTGAAGAGTATATCGTAGTGCCGGTCCCCTGTAACAGGGTTGAGGGTGCTGACAGGGACAACGTTAATCAATGTCTTAAAAGTATTGACGAGTATTCCGTCCTTTTATTCCAGAACAGGTTTTCCGTTACCTATTTCTTCAGGTACCTGCAGGAGTACGGCAAAGACGTTCGTTTTCTCGGAAAGCATAAAATATATACGTCAAGTCAAGCTGCCTGTGCGGAGTTGCTGAAGTACGGGGTGATTGCGGATTTGAATCTTGTGATTAAGCGCTCCGGGGAAATTTCAAGCCTGCTTCAGGAACACGGTGTAGAGCATGAAAACATTCTCCTTCCCGGTTCAAATATCAACGATGAATATCTGATGCATGAACTGATCTCATTACACAACAGGGTGACACCGTTGAATGTCTATTATCAAGGGGCCAAGGAACAAGGGGAAACGATCGACCTTGATTTTATTGACGAAATTTATTTTTCATCACCAGCATGTGTCAGAAATTTCAAGAGCTGTTATCCGACAATCCCTGAAACGATTGCAGTGACAACGCCTGATCAGAAAACAGAAGCGGAGTACAAAAAGCTTTTAATGAACAACGTTTCCCCGAAAGAATAAGGAAGAAGTGATCTTTCGGCAATAACTCATAATGACAGCAGGCGTTCAAATTGGTACAACGCATTCAGCGTGCGTATTGAAACTAATTAGTGCATGGCAGGGGTTTCATATATATATAATATATACACGAAACCCGGAATGTTCCGGTTATCCAATAACTCGAACGAAACAATAACTTCCATGAATCTCTTCACAAAAAAAAGCTTTACCCGATTAGGGACAGCTGTGCTGCTTTGCGGCCTGAGTATGGTTTTCTTTACAGCACGATCATCTGCAGTTACCTATAAAATTGGCGACATCTACGGAGGAGGTAAAGTTGCATACGTGTTTCAGTCAGCTGACCTTGGTTACGTTGAAGGTCAGCAACACGGGCTGATTGCTGCTGAAGCTGATGTTAACACCACCTATACTGATGCGTGGGATGGCGTTTCATATACGGGCACCTATGTCTGGAGTACCAGCCAATTCAAGATTTCGAACAACACTGATTATGCTTACCAGGAGCTTACAACTACAGGCACCGCTATTGGTGAAGGTGCAGGCAATACAAAAAAAATATTGGCTAAATATCCAATTGCCCTCTATCCGAACAGCGCGGCTGCAGTTGCGCATGAATATCGCGGAGGCGGCTTTACGGATTGGTTCCTGCCAAGCAAGGATGAGCTGAAACAGCTTTATGTGAGTAAAAGTCTTGTTGGTGGTTATGCGGATTTCGTCTACTGGAGTTCGTCCGAGATGAGTCCTAGCGTAGCCTGGTACCATATTTTCATCAATGGTCTCCAGGGCGACAGCATTAAGAGCTACTTCAAACGTGTTCGGCCAGTGCGAGTTTTTTAAGTTTGTGAGAAGTGAAGTCGTAACAATGCATAGTTTTTTTCGAGAGCCAGCTGTTCAGTCAGCTGGCTCAAAGTCTGCATGCAATATGATAACGTGATCCATCGGAAATACCTCAGGAAGACACGGCGGGGGAAATTGAATGGTTCCGGAGAACAGATGGTTTATTTGATCCAGCCTTGAAGAATGGCGGTGCAGCTTACCACGGAAACTATCACCCAGAGGCTTATTCCCTGAGCGAGGGGTCTTATACCTGTTTTGGCCAGTACGTGTCTTGTCATGCCGCTGCCTATGAGAAAGAGCGTAACGACAAGACTCTGTTTTGCTATGGCATTCAGTCCCTGCCAGACGGAACCAAACTGCGGAACAAGAGTACTTATTACAGCTGCTGCGACAAAGCCGATGATAAACAGCGGAACCTTAACCTTGCCTTCCGATTTTGTAAACCAGGCAGCCAAGAGGGCAGACGGCATTATCCAGAGTGCTCTTGTCAACTTGACTGTTGTACCGATCGCCAGAGCAGTTGCACCAAAGGCTGCGGCCGCTCCTACGACGCTGCTTGTGTCGTGGATAGCCAGAGCCGCCCAAAGTCCGAACTGTCGCTGACCCATATTCAATAGATGTCCCAGGGGTGGAAAGAGGAGCAGTGCTGCAGAATTGAGGGTGAATATGGTGGCAAGTGATACTCCGGTCTCTTCGGCTTCGGCTTTTATGACCGGAGCCATGGCTGCGATGGCGCTGCCTCCGCAAATAGCTGTTCCAAAAGAGATCAGCAGTGATGTTGTTTTATCGGTTTTAAATAATTTTCCGAGCAAAAGGCCGACGGCCATAGTGATGCTTATGCTGATTGCGGTGTAGAGGAAGGCCTCCCTGCCTGTTGTGATGAGTTCAGGAAGATTCATGCCAAACCCTAATCCGACTACCGATATCTGTAAGAGCCTTTTAGTCCAGACCGAGACACTTTTTCCCCAGGGGTTTCCAGCGGTAATACCAAAGGCAATTCCTGCAACCAAGGCCATAGGGGCACTTACGAAAGGAAAACAACTCGCCAACATCAAAACCAGGAATATTACTTTCAGTTTAATGTCTCCCTGGATTTGCAACTCTTTATTTTTAACATTGACAGCCATTAAGCGCTCCTCTCATTGATTAATGATTTGAATCACTTATAACTTGCCCAAAAAAAAACTACCACGCCAATGGTAAAGAGTTATACTCCATAACTAAAAGTTATAATAGATACCTACAAATCCGTATCAGAACGTCAGTGGCAGTGAGCTGCTTTTTCATATCAGACAAGCAGCTCTTTATTTATCTGGAGATTTTTGGTAAGATTATGGCGTGGAA
The DNA here is from genome assembly GCA_903904495.1 of uncultured Chlorobiaceae bacterium. Taxonomy (GTDB): domain Bacteria; phylum Bacteroidota; class Chlorobiia; order Chlorobiales; family Chlorobiaceae; genus Chlorobium. The sequence continues at coordinate 184 of CAIVCU010000390.1, read as the reverse complement.
ATTGAGCGAATGCAATACTGTACTATAAGTTATAATTAAGGAGTGCAAATTTCATAAATAACCCCGACAGGCCACCCTCAGGGCCTGGAGGTGTAATGAAGAAAAATTGTCGTGGTATAGAGAAACGCTTAATCGTGAGAAGCTTGAGGCAACCCGAGTCCACTTCTTTTAACACTGCATGCCT
>CAIVCU010000389.1 GCA_903904495.1 uncultured Chlorobiaceae bacterium | reverse complement strand
GCCAAAATGGGTGTAAAAATCGGTATTGAGCAGATTATTGTCAAAGCTCAGAACGGAAGCGTCGGACGACCGCATATCGCCGCAGTGCTTCAGGATGTCGGCTATGTGAAAAGCTTCAGCGAAGCATTCAGCAAATATCTCGGTTCTCACAGCCCCGCTTATGTTAAAAGCATAGAGACGCACCCTGCTGATATCATCGCGCTGATCAATAAAGCGTCCGGTCTATCGTTCCTCGCTCATCCGGCTCAGAATGTTCCTGATGAGACACTTAAGCAACTGATCACCTTCGGGCTTGACGGCATTGAAATCATTCATCCTTCCCACGACGCCTACAGGCAGAATTACTACCGTGAGATTGCCAATGAGTACTTCTTACTCTTTTCCGGAGGTTCCGACTATCATGGTATGAGAGAAAGGGATGAAGATACTTTCGGGAAGTTTACCATACCATGCGAATGGGTGACAAAAATGAAAAGCAGGCTTTTACAGGTATAAACGATAAGATTGGTCAATCGATGAATGATTTGCTATTATTTCAACTTTTTTTACCGCATCGCTACCCTCAGAGAGTGTATGCTCATCGCACGTTACGTATGCATTCATGCTGTTAACATTCGCACGTAAACAGGAAAAAGCAGTTGCCCTTTGGCTGAAAGATTTTATCCTCACCATGCAGGAGTTTTTTCTGTTTTCAGTCAGGGCATTTAAAGCTTTTCCAAAAGTCAAGCGTTACTGGAGAGACGTACTCGATCAGGCCACTATTTGCGGCACCGACTCAGTTCCCATTGTTCTGGTCAGTGCCATCTCTATCGGCTCGCTTCTTGCTATTGAAGTAGGGAACCTGCTTGAAGACTTCGGTGCAAAAACCATGCTGGGGCGTTCTACATCTCTCTCGGTTATCCGCGAACTTGGACCTCTACTTATGGGCCTGATGCTCTCCGCACGATTCGGTTCAAGAAACGGCGCTGAACTCGGCGCCATGCAGATATCTGAACAGATTGATGCACTTCGCGCTTTTGGAACCGACCCCGTTGCAAAACTTGTCATGCCCCGGCTTGTTGCCGCACTTATCATGTTTTTGCCCTTGACAGCTCTCTCCGACTTTGCCGGCCTTCACAGCGCAGCATACATGGCAGAGCACTACCATCGTCTTGATCCCGGAATATTCTGGAACGCCGTTTATCCCCGACTTGCACCAAAAGACTTTGTGGTCGGTTTTCTTAAAGCCCCGGTTTTCGCCATCATTATAACACTTGTAAGCAGCTTCAACGGATTTTCTGCCCGTGGAGGAACGGCCGGTGTCGGTCGTTCGACCATTAAAGGCATTGTTGTTTCATCAGGACTGGTGCTGATTGCAAATTTTTACGTATCAAAGATAGTGCTGGAAAACATGTGAATGCATGATTGAATTACGAAATGTAAGTTTGAAATACGGCGATAAGGAGATTCTGAAAAACATCTCTCTTACTGTCAGGGACAACACTATCAAAGCGATTCTTGGACCAAGCGGTGTAGGAAAAAGTACCATTCTCAAACTGATGCTCGGCCTTATAAAGCCTAACAGCGGTCAGGTGATTATCGACGGCACTGATATCACTGCCATGAAAGAAGCAAACCTCTATTCCATACGCCGCAAAATGGGCATGGTTTTTCAGGGAAATGCTCTCTTCGACTCCCTCACCATCAGCCAGAATCTTGGATTCTTTCTTCGTGAAAACTTGAAGCTGCCTGAGGATGAGATAGAACGCAGAGTTACAGAACAGATTCAGTTTGCAGGTCTTGAAGGCTATGAAGACCAGCTTCCCGAAAGCCTGAGTGGAGGAATGCGCAGAAGGGTCGCCATCGGAAGAGCACTTATCTTCAAACCGCACATGATTCTGTTTGATGAACCGACTGCAGGACTTGACCCTGTAAGCTCAAAAAAAATCCTGTCGCTCATCAGCTCCCTAAGACACAAGAACAACCTTGGTGCTGTAATTGTTACTCATATTATTGATGACGTCTTTAATGTTGCAGACTGTGTTGCCGTTCTCTATCAGGGCGAAATCATTTTTGATGATGTAACCGAAAAACTGCATCTATCACAGCATCCATTTATACGTTCGATTCTGTCCGACAATATTCTTGAATTATAACATCCTTAAGACTTTTAAACTGTATGAAAAATCCGAACGCTTTGAAATGGAGCGATCTGAGAACAGGAATTTTTTTCATTCTCGGCATCGGTTTTGCCGCCTATATCGGACTCGTCATCGGTAAAAACACCAACATGTTTTCCGGAATAACGACAGTAAAAATTCTTTCAAGAGATGTCCAAAGCCTTGCTGAAAACAACTTTGTCTCGGTATCAGGTAAAAAAATAGGCACGGTCTCAAAAATGAATTTTGTCACCCATAACGACTCCCTCTACGTTGTTGCAGACCTCAGACTGAAACAAGAATATGCCGTCCTTGTCACGAAGGATTCCAAAGCCACCATTAAATCCCTTGGAGTTCTTGGCGACAAATATGTTGATATTAAAACCGGAAAAGGGCCTCCGGTAAACGAAGGTGATTTTATCGCACTTTATTCCGAAGACGGCCTGGCAAACATTGCCAGCAAAGCCAGTCTGACGTTTGAAAAAATCAATACCATGCTTGACAAGCTGAATAGTGGCAAAGGCATGGCAGGAAGGCTCATTTCGGATGAAAAAATGGGTGCAGAGCTTGCTGAAACTATCAGCAGCCTGAAAACAACAACAGCCGAACTCTCGGCACTGTCAAAGAAAGCATCTCAAGGCAACGGTCTGCTTCCCAAGCTGCTGAATGACAAGGCAATGGCTAAAAATACGGAGGAGACAATAGAACATCTTAACCAGACGACATCAAAAGCCGAACAGCTGATCTCCAAGCTTAATAATGATAAAGGGACGCTTGGCCAGCTCTCCTCCAACCCGGCACTCTACAACAACCTGTCACATACACTTTCATCGCTTGACTCTGTACTCACTGACCTGAAATCACGCCCTGGCCGCTATGTAAAGTTCTCACTTTTTTAATTTTCAGGTTGAAAGCCTATGCAATCAGGCCGCTTTTTTCTTGCCTCATTCCTTATCCTTGCAGGGTTATGCACAACTCTCCCCGCAAGGGTTATGGCGTTTGATTTCGAACCCCTTGATTCCGTCGTAAAAAAAGCGGTCAGCGACAGTGTCTTTCCCGGCGCAAGTCTTGCTGTTCTCTACAAGGGCAAGACTGTTTTTCACAAGGCATTCGGAAAATTGACCTATGACCCCAACAGCCGCCCTGCCGAAACCTCAACCATGTATGATCTTGCGTCACTGACCAAGGCTGTCGTTACAACCAGCATAACCATGCAGCTTGTTGAACGGGATTCACTCAATCTTCAGACACCCGTATCACACTATCTGCACGCATTTACAGGAAAAGGCAAGGATAACATCACCATTGAGCATCTCCTGCGGCACACTTCCGGATTGAGGGCCCATACATTTTTCACCAAAACCTGCCGCACCCCGGATGAGCTCTTCAGTGCCATTGCTTCCGACAGCCTGCTCTCCAAACCCGGCAAAACGACACTTTACAGTGATCTCGGCTTCATACTCCTTGGAAGAATCATTGAAACCATTACAGGAAAATCACTCGACTCAAACTTTCATGACCGGTTTGCCGAACCACTCGGGATGACATCTACCATGTTCACTCCTCCGCAATCGTTCTTATGGCGAATTGCCCCGGTAGAAAAAGATACCCTGTGGCCCTTGACTGTTCAACGTCCTCTGGTTCATGATCAAAATGCCGCCCTGCTTGGAGGGGTTGCCGGTCATGCGGGATTGTACTCAACAACCGGAGACCTTCTCAGTATGGTTACCATGCTGATGAATGGAGGTACAGTAAACAGCCATACCTATATTCATGCAGCAACACTTAAAAAATTTATTGCCCGCAAAAAGTCTCTGAGAGCTTTAGGATGGGATGTGCGCTCATCAGACGGTCACTCTTCAGCTGGAGACTATTTTTCCAATGCATCATACGGACATCTCGGCTTCACCGGTACCAGCATCTGGATTGATCCGGAAAAAGAACTTGCAGTTATATTCCTCTGCAACCGGGTCTTCCCTTCATCCGCCAACATCAAAATCAGATCGTTCCGTCCCCTGCTCCACAATACCATCGGCAGCTGTCTCGGGTTGAAGAGAACAGCAGAAAACGCCCAATGAAAACGGCAGCAAGAGCATCAGGCAAATAAACCATGCATAGGCACAATCGGAAGCGGAACCGGCTTTACTGATTCCTGCAGGAAAATAGCATTGGCCGCCATGCGTCCGGTGAATACTGCTGCTTCCATCAGAAATACCGGCGCATCCACTTTTACCCAGTCTCCAGCCAGAAAAAGATTAGAAAACGGTGTTTCAACACCTGGCCGGTGAGCATGATCGCCCGGAGCCCACCGGGTAAAATTGGACTGCTGCATAAAGAGTTCATGCAAAACAGTCGCCGACACGGTTTCAGGAAATATGGTATGAAGCTCTTGGAGCATCGCTACCTTAATCTCCGCTTCCGGCCTGATATCTTCAGGCGCAATAGCGTAAGCATGCAGCTCTACGACACAGCCTCCGTGATGTTTTACCCATGAAACAAACGGTTCCTGAAAATCAGAGTAAATGGAGATCGAATCGGTATAGGTATATCCAGAAACCGTATAGAACGGGAACTCCTTTGAAGCAAGCGGCCGGTCAAGCCAGAGACGGTATACTGCGTAGGGATCCGCCTCGCCAAGCAAAGCCACCTTGGATTCAAAATCAGGACGGTTCAAGTGTGAAGCCTTCACCAGCTCACGAACACCACGCACGTTCGAAGCGACCACGCAATAATCACAGGCGAGTCTGACACCGCCTTCCGCCTGCTTTATGACAAGCATTCCCCCCTCGACTGCTACAGCAAGCTTCGCGAGTGAAGCTTTTGGAGGCCCACTCACAGGATTACCCGACGCATCAAATCTGCCTGAATGGCACGGACAGGAAAAGCCTCCAGTCAGAGCATCAGGACTGACCGGGCAACCCATATGCGTGCATCGCCCGTCATAAGCCATATAACCGTTTTCACTTCTGCCAATCATCACCGGTACACCCTCAGCCGTAACAAACCCGGCAAATCCCTGTTGCGGAACCCTCACAGAATCAACGTTCAAAGACAAAGCACCTCTGCTTACCGGTGTATCAATCACAACCCCTGAAACCTTCTCCCCTGCAACCTGAATGCTCCTTGCCGTACTCCCTTTCAACAATTTAACCCCAAGCTCCAGCAGTTTTGCTTCAAGAGGATTGATGAGAGCACTCATGCAATCACGATTTGTTATACGAAAAGCAAGCCCCTCCGGACTGCCCATAAAATAAAAATGGAAGTACCGGAGAGCCTCTGCAGCCGACAGTACCTCCATTCTGTTCATCGTGGCATCAGCAAACGGATGAAGCACCGTATCGACAAATGCCGGCAGATCCTTTCCCTGCCGGCAATAGGTCATAAAATCGATAGCATCATACTTGCGAAACGTTTCCTTATACTCATATCGAAACAACTCTACTGTCGACAGCAACCCTTTATAGTTTTTCAGAAATGAGATCATATCAAGTCTCCTCGACTGCTCAATAATCGAGATGACATTGACCGGAAATACTTTCGATGTCTGACCAAACACCTCTTTCGGGGAGTTTTTAAAAATCACCGGATATCCTGGAGCAGGAGTAAAGACCTCTTTCTTTATCCCTGCATAGGTAAATATTTCGTTCAGGTTATAATACTGATCAAAAAAGCCATGAAACCCGTGTTCAACGGGAAATCGCTCACCAAGAGCTTCAATATCCCAGCCGGTAAGCTTCCCTCCCAATGCAGAAGAAGATTCCACAAGCGTCACATCAAAACCCCTGCGAGCCAGTTCAAGAGAAGAGCTTATGCCTGCAAGACCTCCTCCGATCACAACAACTTTTTTCAAGGCATCCAGCCTTTCCGTTCCCCCCGTTGTCGCCCTGCCATAAAACTCTTTTCTCGGCTGATAATACCCGATCAATCCTGCTGTTCCGGCTATGGCAACTCCTGCACCAATACCTGTACGAACAAATAATCTTTTAATAAACTCACGTCGTTCCATAACATGAAGAGAGCGTTGAAAAGAAGGAAATCGATTTTCTGAACTATATATTTAATCAATATAAATATTTGCTTTAGCAAGCCTTCCGATAAAACCTTCGCCCAGCTATGGCTGATCCTTCCACCAATCCTGCCCGCAATATTCGCAAGGAAGCTGCACGGCTCGGGTTCTCTGCCATAGGCTTTTCGTCACCACTGCCTCAGCCGCTCGCCATGCAGCGTTATAACGCCATGATTGCTGAACATCGTCATGCCGAGATGACCTATTTGGAACAGAGAACTGATGAACGCAGAATGCCCTCAATGCTGCTTCCAGGCCTTAAGACCATCATCTCCGCCGCTATCTGTTATAACCATCTTCTTCATAACAGTTCCGGGAAGCCGAACATCTCTAAATACGCTCTCATTGACGACTATCACATCATTATCCGGAAAAAACTTGAAGAGCTTCTGATATCCTTGAAAAATCTCATGGGAGATGATCTCGACGCAACAATAACCATCGACAGCTCCCCTGTTCTTGAAAAAACATGGGCTGAACATTCAGGTATAGGAAAAACAGGTAAAAACACACTCCTGATCGTTCCTTCCGCAGGATCTTATGTTTTTCTCGGTGAAATTTTCATCAATAAGGAAATAACCGAAAACAAACTCCCCATCCCGAACCTTTGCGGGAGCTGCAGCAACTGTCTTGAAAACTGCCCGACAGGGGCACTTATAGAGCCCGGCAAACTTGACGCTTCGAAATGCATCTCCTACCTTACGGTAGAACTGAAACGGGATTTTACTGCGGAAGAGTCAGCAATAATCGGCAATCACCTCTTCGGCTGCGATCAGTGCCAGACATGCTGCCCCCACAACCAGCATGCAAGCATCACTGCAGATAAGTCATTCACTCTGCGCAACGATCTTCTGAACATTTCGACAGAAACAATACTGAATCTCACAAAATCCAGCTTTCGGAACCTATTCTACGGCACTTCGGTTTTTCGTATCGGCCTCAAACGCCTGAAACGGAATGCCCGTGCTGTACAGGAAAATCTTAACAGAGCGAAATAAATGTTGAGTGAAAATTCACAACTTTTTCCGCAAAACAAACTATTGAAAACTCAACAGGCTCAACACAGGCTCTCCTCTTTGATCTCTTTCCTTACCTACAAATATCTCTACCACTTTACCACCCTGGACTCAGCAGCCATGCCTGACTGATTTTATCTTGCTATCCATCTCTTTAGCAACTTACCATAAAGCCCACTGTTTATATATTTTATTTATATGCTAATCGTAAAACTCAGGCTATAAACACTCTTTTTATATAAATATCTGGAAATACCATTAATATATTATATATATTGTATAGTATTGATAGATCAAAAATGAGTCCGTGTTTTGATGATTCACGAATTCATAACTAT
>CAIVCU010000388.1 GCA_903904495.1 uncultured Chlorobiaceae bacterium | reverse complement strand
TCGTATCTCGTTGACAAGAAACGCCTTAAGAATATCTTCAACAATCCCGTAATCGAGATGGAGATCCTGAACCTTCATAGTGTGAGGCTATCTAAAAGTTGAACAACCGCATGACAGCCCTTATCAGCAGAAAAACCGATGTATTGACCGTCACCACAAAAAGCGCTGTATTCCGCAGTGTGCTGCCTGTAACACCGGAATCAGCATCAAGCATGACCGCCAGACCGTTTTTAGCGATGACAAGAGTATAGCCAAGAGCAAGAAAGGCAAACAGCCAGCTCCAGATGCCGGTAAAATAAAAAAGCTCGGAAATCCATACAGGAGTCATCGAATAACAGAAAACCGTCACCATTCCGGCAGTTATACGTTCAGAACGTTCTCTGGCAAGCAGATAAGCCGCTCCTCCCATCAGAAGATAGAGCGCGGCTACATCAATCAGGAAATTGGCTATGGCAAATATCATAGCCTGACGGGGCAGACCGATCAGGGGAAACTTTGCGAGCTGCACAAGTGCAATAACCGGAACAGCATAATCCCTGAGCACGTTGAGTTCATCATCGCTGGCAGCATCCTTTAAATCGCGCCAGAATTTCCGGTATTGGAACAACAGTGTAAAAATTGCTGAAAATAGTTCTTTCACTCCCATAATGGTTATCGTCTAAGCCATTTTTCAGGATTCTGTTTAACACGACCTTTCCATATCTCAAAATGAACCACTGATCCGCCTTCAGTCATTTTGCTGGAAAGTCCGACGAGCTGTTGTGATTTTATAAGCTCATCCTTCACCACATGCAACTGCCCGAGATTGGCGTAAACGGTAAGGTAGGATTTAGGGTGCCGGATAATCACGATATTGCCGAAGGTTGGCAGAAAAGCTATCTGGACGACTTTACCGCCTGATACAGCCCGTACCTGGGTATTGGCAGGAACGGTGATATCAATACCATTATTGGTGGTGACAATTTTCAGATCTTTGTCCACTACAGAGCCGAATTTGTGAGCTACAACTCCATTCCGTACAGGCCAGGGCAGCGGACCGGCACTATTGTCGAAATCAGCAGAAACCTTTTCAAGCTCACGAAGTCCCGCATCAGGCACCACGGTAACACTCTCTTTTTCAGAGGTTCCGGTTTCAGCTGGTTCCGGCTGTTTCCTTTCTTTTCTGATGGTTACGGGTTCCTGCACAACAGGTTGTTCTTTCTTTTCCTGTACGACAGGCTGTTCTTTTTTCTCCAACCCTCTTTCCCTCTCAAGTTGTTGTGTTTCGCGTCGTTTTGCTTCGAGTCGCTGCTGCTCACGCCGATTTGCTTCCTGCTGCTGTGCTTCTCGCTGCTGCGCCTCACGCCTCCTCGCTTCGGCTCTCTGTGCCTCACGTCGCTTTGCCTCACGCCGTTTAGCTTCAACTATTTTCTGCTGCCTGATTTTTTCAAGCTCCACCGCACGCTGTTCTGCAAGTATCAGAGACTCTATGCGTGATTGCAGCTGAACACGCTTTTTTTGAACATCAGCGAGTTGTGCGGCAAATTCCTGTTTGTTTTTCTTCAGGTGATCAAGCACAACCTCTTTTTCTTTTTTACTTACCGACCAGCTTTTCAACTGCTCTTCCTGCTCCCTGACCATTGCAGCTTTCTGCTTATAGCTCTCTTCAAGGGCAAGACGGTTATTTTCAAGTTTCCTGGCGACCTGCTGAAGTTCATCAACGTTATGGCGAACAGCGCTTGTAAAAAAACCCATATATTGCGCACGCATAAGGGCCTTATTGACAGATCCCGATGCAAAAACATGTTCGATATCACGGGTTCCCCCATATTTATAGACTGAAACAGCAGTTCTTCGGAAATCGTCAGATACCCTGCCGTAAATCCGGCGATTACCCTGAAATTCCTGTTGCAGCCGATCTATATCCCTGTCAAGCTTTTCAAGGTGGTTCTGATTTTCGCTGATAATTTTTTCAAGCATCAGAATCTGTGTACGGATATTCTCAAGTGCCTTAAACGACTGCGATTCCTTACGCGTTGTCGAGTTCAGCTTAGACTGGTAATCCTTGAGCTGCTGTTTCAGTACAGTGAGATTCTGCTCTACCGCTGTCCGCTCTTTCATGATTCGCGATATCTCACTGTTTACCCTGGGAGCAGCTCCTGCGATGCCAGGCATACAAGGCGAAAACAGCAGTAAAAGAAAAAGTAACTGCAATCCTGCCCTCCGCAGAAACAGATCGACCCGTAAGGGTGAAACGTTAACGGTCATAGAAAATCCTCGAGCTTGAATTCACAAACTTTATACAGAAACCGGTTACATAAAAAACAGGTACGACCATTATAAGAACATCAGTTAAAGGTAAAGGATAAAAACCTTTTCTTCGCAAACGGTTCCAAAAATAATAATTTGTTTTTCATGACCTGAAATAATTGTAAATATCGGTTTTTCATCATCGTACCAATACATGGACAAGCTTGTCATACGAGGCGGACGCCGGATCTCCGGCAGCGTTACTGCCTCAGGTTCAAAAAACACCTCTCTACCGATCATTGCCGCTACACTTCTCACAGGAAACGGAACATTCACACTGCATCATATCCCGGACCTGAAGGATATACTGACATTTACCCAGCTCCTGCATCACCTGGGGGTTGAAACCTCCTTCTCAGGAAACACTCTGAAGGTTTCCTGCGGACATGTGGAAAGTCTGCAGGCTCCGTATGAGCTGGTAAAAAAAATGAGAGCCTCAATCTATGTGCTCGGTCCGCTGCTCGCAAGGTTCGGTCATGCAAGGGTATCGCTGCCCGGAGGATGTGCATTCGGTCCGCGACCAATAGACCTTCATTTAATGGCTATGGAAAAACTCGGTGCTACGATCACCATTGAAACCGGGTTTATCGATGCAAAAGCCCCTGACGGGAAACTCCGTGGAGCCCACATCGATTTTCCAGTTTCCTCTGTCGGGGCAACAGGAAACGCTGTAATGGCAGCCACGCTTGCTGCAGGGACGACGACCATCAGCAATGCTGCTGCGGAACCGGAAATTGAGACCCTCTGCAAATTTCTCATTGCCATGGGTGCAACCATTACAGGGACAGGAACCACCGAACTCCAGATAGAGGGTACCGAAACGCTTAACGCTGTTGAATTTCATAATGTTTTTGACCGCATCGAAGCAGGAACACTACTTGCCGCTGCGGCGATAACCGGCGGAGATGTTACGGTAAACGGTGTTGATCCCGAGCAACTGAAAGCTGTTCTTAAAAAGTTTGCTCAGGCAGGCTGCCGGGTTGAAACAACCGTCAACAGCGTTACTCTGAAAAGCCCTGAAAAGCTTTTACCGACCGATATCACGGCGAAACCATACCCGGCCTTTCCCACCGATATGCAGGCACAATGGATAGCGCTGATGACCCAGGCAGAGGGAACAAGCCATGTTATTGATAAAGTCTATCATGAACGGTTCAACCATATACCGGAACTCAACCGGCTTGGTGCACATATCGACATCAGCAAAAACCAGGCAATTGTTCACGGCCCGCAGAAGCTTTCAGGCACCAAGGTTATGTCAACGGATCTGAGAGCATCAGCCAGTCTCGTGCTTGCCGGGCTTGTTGCTGAGGGCACAACTGAGGTATTGAGGGTCTATCACCTCGACAGAGGATATGAGAAGATAGAAACGAAGCTGAACAGTCTCGGAGCGGATATCAGCCGTGAGAAGTATAATGAATTTTAACAACCCCGAAAAAAACGATTATTGTTTTGCATATTATCAATGAAATGTTATATTAACTGCCTCTAAAGCCAAGCATTGAGGGCCCTTAGCTCAGTTGGTCAGAGCAAGCGACTCATAATCGCTGGGTCGTAGGTTCAAGTCCTACAGGGCCCACTGGTTGTGGAATAGAAAATTACCTGGCGTGTTCGTCTAGTGGCCCAGGACATCGCCCTCTCAAGGCGAAGATCACGGGTTCGAATCCCGTACACGCTACATAAAAAGCACCCGTAGCTCAACTGGATAGAGTATCTGACTACGAATCAGACGGTTAGAGGTTCGACTCCTCTCGGGTGCACCACTTTCACTGAGCTTGGCTAACGGCTTTCCTTCTCTCTCGCCGATGTTTGACCTTGCGTTTCTTCTTGCTCCTACATTTGCCATTTTTTTTCTGGGAATGCTTTTGCGCAGGGCCTCTATTCTAGATCGCCATGCAGCGGATATTCTCTTTAAGCTTGTTTACTATCTGACGCTTCCCGCTCTTCTTCTTTCCGTGCTGCCGTATGTGGTTCTCAGCAGACAAATGTTTTTTCTCCCACTCATCTCATCGCTGGTTATCCTTGTAACATTTGCTGCGGCAATAGTCACAGGAAAAGCGTTAGGAATGCGCAAACCATCATATGCTGTCCTGGTTACCGGTTCAATCATCATGAATCTGGGCTTTATCATGCCGTTCGTTCATTCATTTTATGGAGACGACGGTCTGGCCCGACTGTTCCTGTTCGACATTCCCAATGGATTGTCAACCTATATTATCGCGTACTCTTTTGCCTGCAGATATGGAGGTATTGCAGAAAAACCAATTCTGAGAAGGCTTATAACCTCTCCCTCCCTCCTCGCACTTATAGCAGGAGTGCTCATGAATGCGCTTTCCCTGCGTCCTGACTCTATTTCAATGGCAATACTACACTCAATCAGCAAGCTGACCATACCGCTTGTGCTCCTCGGGCTTGGTGTGTCGTTCAGCATGGCTAAAATCAACCCTGTATATCTTGCTTCAGGCATTGCTCTCAGAATGATGCTTGGACTTGCACTTGGATTAGGACTTGCAAGAGTGTTTAACCTGGATGGGCTTGACCGGGCAATTGTGGTACTTTCAGCTTCTGCTCCGGCAGGATTCAATACCATGACCTTCGCTTCGATTGAAAGGCTTGACCGGGAATTTGCTGCGACACTGGTTGCCTCATGTATGATCGCATCTATGATCTTAATTCCTCTGCTTCTCACTATTCTTTAATAAAAAAGCAGAAAAGGGAATTGGAATAATTAATTTTTTGATATATTCTCAAAGCTATTGAGGAGTGGCCAAATTGGTAAGGCACCTGATTCTGGATCAGACAATTGCAGGTTCGAGTCCTGCCTCCTCAGCGAAAAAAGACACAGTCCAACAGGCTGTGTCTTTTTTTTTACCTGAAATTTCAAGAAAAAAAAGAGACAGAACTTGCGTTCTGTCTCTTTTGCATAAGAAACCGGGAAACCGGAAACTTATTTTGCTGCAGGTGCTGCTGGTGCTGGCTCAGCTGCTGGTGCTGCTGGTGCTGCTGGTGCTGCAGGAGCTGCCGGTGCTGCCTCAGCTGCTGGTGCTGCTGGTGCTGCAGGAGCTGCTGGTGCTGCTGCTGGTTCTTCTGCAGGAGCTTCAGTTTTTTTTGCACAGCCTACGAAAGAAACTGAGCTTAAAAGAAAGAGGAAGACGAAAAATTTTTTCATTGCTGGATATTTTTTGTTGTTTGATAATTGACAGCTTCATCAG
>CAIVCU010000387.1 GCA_903904495.1 uncultured Chlorobiaceae bacterium | reverse complement strand
GATCCTTGGCAGTTTAAGAACTTCCTTATTACCGATAATGATTAAAACAGGATACAGCTAATGGACCCTCAAAATTTAAAACAATTGGCCATAGAGCATGGTACACCGCTGTTTGTGGTAGACCACGACGTTTTGCGGGCTAATTACCGTGAGTTTAAGCAGCATCTTCCAAGGGTACAGGCCTATTTCGCAGTTAAGGCAAACTCAGACAAAGAAATAGTTAAAACTTTTTATAACGCTGGTGCCAGCTTTGATGTGGCATCAATGCCTGAGTTTCTTAATGTGTATGAAAATATTAAAAGTTTGACGCCTGAAGAGCGGCAGGATTTCATCTGGGATAAAATCATCTATGCGAATCCGATAAAACCGATTCCTACGTTAAAGGAGCTCGACCGTTATAAACCGCTGGTTACGTTTGATAATGAAGATGAAATAGCGAAAATCGCTACCTATGCACCGAACACGGGTCTTGTTTTACGAATAAAAGTACCTAATACCGGGGCTATGGTAGAGCTCTCTTCCAAATTCGGTGCAGATCCTGGAGAAGCTGTTGATCTTATCGACAAAGCGTTTAAAAAAGGACTTGTGGTTGAGGGTTTAAGCTTCCATGTCGGCAGTCAATGCACAAATTTCCAGAATTATATTCAAGCCCTTAATCTGGCATCCAATATTTTCAAGGAATCGTGGGAAAGAGGGTACAAAGAGGTAAAAATTCTTGACATTGGCGGCGGGTTTCCCGCTCCCTATGACAATAGTGTAAAACCTTTTGCGGAGCTTGCAGTAATGCTCAATTCCGAATTTGACAGACTCTTTCCGCCCGACATTGAAATCATAGCCGAACCCGGAAGATTTTTAGTGGCAACTGCCGCATGGCTGGTGATGGAGATAATTGGCACAGCGTATCGTGACGGTAAAAGATGTTATTACGTCAATGACGGAGTCTATCATACTTTTTCAGGGATTATCTTTGATCATTGCGAATATCCTTTAAAATCCTTCAAAGAGGGTAATGAGAAAATGTGTGCTGTATATGGCCCGACCTGTGATGCTCTGGACACAATCACATTGGCCAATCTATTACCGGTAGACCTTTCGATAGGGGATTTACTCTACAGTGAAAACATAGGGGCTTACAGTCACGCGTCATCGACCTACTTTAATGGTTTTCCGCCGGCAAAGGTTTTGCATATAAATAAATAGTCGGCAGTTGGCAGTTGGTAGGTTACGTCATTCACCGCCAAATGCTAACTGATTTCACATCGCAACAGCACACGCTATTCTACACTTCTTTTCTCCCTGCCCACTGCCTACTGCTGACTGCCCGATTCCTGAGCCTCAGCCCCTTCGGAACCAGACTCCGAAGGCGGCTGAAACTGCACCGGTGCTTCAGCGATTTTCCGGTAAAGCCTGATGAGGCGGAGATGCTGTGGCCCGTTCAGCAAAAATGTTGCAAGCGACTCCCACACCGATACCCATGCTACAATGGTAAGCCCTTCGGCAAATACAGTGTTCAGAAAAGAAGGAGTGCCGTCAATAGCAAAGAGATGATTGACCCACAAAGAGAGGCCGAGAATGATGATACCGATAACGAGAAGCGTTACTGCGGTTCTCAGCATTTTGTTCATCGCTCCGATTTCGAGCTCCCGTTGGTAGATAAAAAATTTATGGACACTGGTCCGTACCCGCAGCATGAACTCTTCGGAAGGATAACACTCAAACATAAAGCGGATCACAAAGCGAACCCGCCCTATTTCCCTCGCACACTCTGTTAGATAATAGGCGAGATCTTCGTCAAGATCCTTTTTGTGGTATGGAGCCGTTTTGTCGAAGTCTTCGTAGAGATCCTCAACACGACGTGCAGCAACATCAACGATAACAAGACCATCAGAAGTTTGTTCGTAGCGATCAACTATTCTTTTTGGCACCGGTAACGAATTTGGTTCGTGGAATAGCGGTATTTTAGTTTAAAAATAATTACAAAATTTTTGTTGGGGATAAGAGTTATTCAGCTATAAAAAAATCCTGTTATTTCCCATGGCTTTATTTGAGGAGATTATCATGGGAATCTTTATGCTTGACAAGTTCACCGGTCACAAGATAAATAACATCTTGCGCAATCTTTGACGCATGGTCAGCCATACGCTCGATATTCCTCGAAACGCCTAACGCATTGGTAAGCCCGATGACATCAGCATCCGCTATTTTCATTAAGGCAGTCACTTTATTGAACGCCGTCTGATGCAAGTCATCAACTTCATCATCATGAGCACAAACCTGATCAGCAAGATCACGGTCCTGCAATACAAAAGCATCAATTGATTTTGTAACCATCTCCCCGGCCAGCATAAACATCGATTCAAACTCCAGCAACTCAAGCATAGCAGGGCTTATCTCCATCATTGAATCAATAATATGAAGCGAAATCTCACCAATACGCTCAAGTTCATCACTAATCATCATGATAGCGACAATAGTGAGCAGGTCTTTTGCAATCGGATGCTGGAGAGCTATAAACTGAATACATTGTTCCTCAAGGTCAATCTCTTCCAAATCCAGCTCATTTTCCAGAAGCTTGATACGAGGCACACTCTCTTCATCCTGATATTTAACTGCACGTAATGCCTCAAACAAATTCTCGACTACTTTGGTGGAAAGGTCAACAAGAACCTGGGAAAGCTCTTGAACGTGCACATGTACCGGTCGATCAGGCATAAGAATAAAAGAGTTTCATTGCATTAAAAGTTACGTTTCATATCAAGGCAACAGAACAGCGCACGAAATGACTGTCGTCCAGAGTCCATTTTCACCCTCGGCAGACTGGGTTATATTGTAGGAATTAATAATCTTGTGACTCATCTTGTATATACCTTCCCTTTCATCCCAGTCCTTGTTTGGATCAAACTCAATCCCAAGAGTTGTCGCCAGCATTGTTGCAGCCAGATCCTCAGCATACTCACCCGACTGTTCGGCAGATTCCCCGAAAGGCTGATGTTCCGACAGATAACCATACTGTGTCTCATCCGCCGGGATGGCAACACCAACCGAAGCCGCAATTAGACGATTAAACTCATTGGTAGAATTGCGAGCCATGACGGCAAAAGTAATCTGTCCAGGAAAAAGAAGTTTTACCCCCTCCTCGACGCTGATGCGTTTACAATGAGGCGGAAAAATACTTGACACAGTAACCAGATTACACCCCTCAATTTTAGCATCCCTCATGGCAAGCTCGAACGAAGAAAGGTATTCTTTATGCCTTCCTACTCCTTTGGTGAAAAAGACTTTGGATGGAACTAATGACAATGTCGTGTCTCCGAATTACTTAGTGGAATAATTTTTTGAAATATATTAAATAAGTATAAATAACCCCATGGCTTACTTTTAGCGTTAATTCCAAATACAATTTTCTCGATAACTTACAATAAAAAATTATGAATCGGTAAATATTGCTTACTCTATTTTATAAAGTAGGTTAATGATTATTTATACTCCCTGAGGTGTAATTATTGTGAGTTGTTGGTGCGGATAAGTACTATCAGAATTAACATATATGTAACATAGTTTCTCTTGTCATGAGCTTAAGAAATAGGTACAATGTTTTGTTGTGAATTAAGACGTTGTGTGTGTAATATTCATGTGATTTTCTTTGCTGACAAACCAATTAACGAGAGCAATCATGTCAACCGAAACGGACGAAAGAGAAGTATCTGCACTGGAACAGCCCGAGGAAGCGATCAGACTTTCTGCGTATTACCTCTGGGAATTGAAAGGTAGAGAGCACGGCTCAGATGTCGAAGACTGGCTTGAAGCGAAAGAAGCTTTGACCGACTGACCCCATTCGCTCTATCACTGGAAAGGCCACTTCAAATGGAGTGGCCTTTAATGTTGAAGTCAACAAAAAGCTTACCAGTTCTTAACAAGTCAAGTTTTATTCCATACTGATCAACCTGAGTAATGTTTGGTCTCATAAGAGGATGTTTGTGACAACGGTAACACACAGCTCCGAAGCTTGTCCGGGAAATGCGGACATCGAAGGTATCTTGAATGAACTCGCGGTCATCAGGACAAATATTGTCTCCGAACTTGCTTTATCGCAGCCACGTCTCGATGAGGTTCATGCGAACAACAGGGACAGTGCACGGAACCTCCTGCATTATATGGCCTTGAGACGTCACGATTTACGCCCGCTGCAGTTGCGGTTGGCGAAGCTGGGTTTATCCTCCCTAGGCAGGGCCGAGTCTCATGTTCTGACTACAGTCGATGCGGTTCTTGGGGTTCTGCATTGTATGGTGCATCGAGACTGGTACCATTCTTCCGAGGAGGTACCGGTCATGGATTTCCTCCACGGTGAGCGACTGCTCGCTGAACACACTGATGCTTTGTTTGGGCCTTCGACCACAGCAGGCAAGGTTCGTATCATGGTCACCATGCCGAGCGAAGCGGCGGATGATTACCTCATTGTTCACAACCTGTTGCTGCAAGGCATGGATTGCATGCGCATCAATTGCGCTCATGACAATGCTGCATCTTGGTCGCGGATGATTGAGCATCTGAAACAAGCCGAGGTGTCGCTGGAAAGGTCATGTCGTGTTGTCATGGATCTGGCTGGGCCGAAGCCGCGCACTGGGCCGATGGAACCTGGTCCGATGGTGGTTAGGATTTCCCCCGATCGAGATGTCTACGGGCATGTCACTGCACCCGCGAGGATCTGGTTGACTCCGGAGCACTTCCCTCAGTTACCACCCTCTCCGGCAAGTGCTTGTCTTCCGGTACCCTCAACCTGGCTAAAGCACCTTCGCATTGGGGAGTGGGTGACATTTACTGATGCACGCGATGCGAAGCGGGTACTCAAAGTCGTTGACGTGACAGATCATGGGTGTTGGGCGGAGGTGACAGAGACGGCATACGTTGTTCCTGGGATTATTCTGAGTCACGAGCACGTAGGATCGTTTGATGACCGGGAGGGGCGAGTTGGTGCGTTACTGCCGGGTGAAAACTTTCTCTCTCTTCAACATGGCGATTTGCTCATTCTGACCCGGGATCTCAAACCGGGACGCCCGGCAAGCTACGATAAGTGTGGAAAACTTCTAACCCCTGCTGTGATCGGTTGCACAATTGCAGAAGTATTCGATGACGTCAGGGCGGGGGAGTCGATTTGGTTTGACGATGGCAAGATCGGGGGACTCGTCGAGAAGGTGGAGACGGCACGTGTACTCGTTCGTATTACTCAAGATCATCTGAAAGCCATGAAGCTGCGAGCTGGCAAGGGAATTAACCTTCCTGAGAGTGACCTTCACCTTCCGGCTATGACTGCCAAGGACATCAAGGACCTCTCTTTCATTACCCAATATGCTGACATTGTCGAGTTGTCCTTCGTCAATAATGCTCAAGACGTGGAGTCGCTACAGCAGTGCTTAGGGAACATAGGGGGTCGTCAGCTTGGCATAGTGCTGAAGATCGAAACGCGACGAGGCTTTGAGAACCTGCCGGATATACTGCTGACAGCAATGCGTGAACCATGTTTCGGTGTGATGATTGCTCGGGGTGATTTAGCCGTCGAATGTGGATTTGAACGCATGGCGGAAGTTCAGGAAGAGATTCTCTGGTTCTGCGAGGCTGCGCATGTTCCAGTGATTTGGGCGACCCAGGTACTGGAAACGCTTGCCCAAAAGGGGGTGCCGTCTCGCGCCGAGATCACGGATGCGGCTATGGGACGTAGTGCTGAGTGTGTCATGCTCAACAAGGGGCCTTACGTGTTAAGCGCTTTACGGGTACTGGACAATATTCTGAGACGAATGCAGGCCCACCATGCTAAAAAGCGCTCCATGCTTCGGGAGTTACATTTGGCTCACCTTTTCCCATACATTTCTGGAAAGTAGGCTATTACGTTTTTTGCTATGACCCTTGCGCAAGGAATTTGCAATGATGTAACTGATTCCCACTTGACTTTACCGGGAGAAATCGACAAAATAACTTGTATTAAACTTTCAGGTCAGCCAATTAACCGGGAGCACCCATGGCAAAAAAATCAAAAAAAGAGGAAGTAACTGCACCGGACGATTACGAAGCCACAATATCACCGGAACAACAGGAAGAAGATATCCGACTTACTGCGTATCACATTTGGGAATCGAAGGGTAGACGCAATGGCTGGGATATAGAAGATTGGCTTGAAGCAGAAAAGTTTGTGAACGACTGATGCCAGTGTACTGTCGATCATTTCTAAAAAGCCGCTCTAAAAACGAGCGGCTTTTTTTCTCCTGCACACCAACCGGATAACCTTCGATACTTCTGTTAAATAATTGTAAACAAAGCTGAGCCAAAAAAAACATCAGGTAACCTCTCGATATATTGATAAAAGTGTTCTTCAAATCTCAACCATAAACAATGTTCAGCTTATGCCCTTCGAACTTTGATTCACTGGATTATTTGTGTGAGCAATGACCAGAAAAATCGCAAACTGTAGCGATTCTTCTGGTCATTGCTTAACCTGATAAATTTACCCTTTAGGGCGTTGCCGTCAGAGTTTGAAGACAGAAGTTTCCAATCACTTTTCTAAATGAAAAATATTCGATGAGCAAACGTTATCTGGTTAAAACGACATCAATGCTGATCCTATTGCTCGCTCTTTTGAACGGAGCAGCCTCAGCATCAGCTGAACCTTGGAAATTCGGTGTCATGGGAGATTCCCAGTGGACCACTGCCGATACTGGTAACGCAAATCCGTATACTGTTCCACTCTCTATTATCAATCAGGTTAACCAGGAATTCATCAAGGCTGGCGTGAAATTCGTCATCGCAGTTGGTGACCTGAGTGACAATGGCAATGACATATCTGAAGTGACCCGCGCCAAAGCAGCGCAACCACTTATTGATGCCGGCATAGGCTTTTTTCCGTTTCGCGGCAACCATGAGACTGTCGGCCTGAACAATGGTTATGGCCTATCGGTTTTTCGTTCCAATTACCCTCAAACCCAAACAGGAACTTTCACAAAGACCGACCATCAGCCCTATAAGGTCGGTGATAGTTTCAACAGTCCCGTCTCAGTCAGTACCGACCTGAATGGCATGAGTTACTCTTTTGACTACGGTGACCCTGAAAGCAGGGCTCGTTTTGTGATAGTCGATACCTGGGCTACTCCAGGCAAAGTCGATAAACATCCAAATGGTTATATATTATATGGTTATACCGTCAATGATCAGCAGGCGTGGATCAGCAGCAGGCTTGATAAGAAAACTCGAAAGACGGAGAATGCCTTTGTCTTTTCACATCAGCCGCTTATGGCTGAAAGCCATCAGGACACCATGTTCAAAGGCTATACGAATTCAAATCCGGACTGGCAGAACAGATTTTTTGCCAGTATGCAGGATAATGGTGTAAAGTTTTTTATTTCCGGTCATGACCATATTCACCAGCGCTCAATTATCGCCAGCCCGGACGGAAAGTCTCACATCGAAGAGATAATTTGCGCTTCCAACAGCAGCAAGTTTTACACACCAAAGCCTCTGGACGATCCCAAGTGGTTTGGCCAGAAAACTCGTGAAACCTCCATTGCACAGGAACGGTATACGGTTGGTTACTATATTTATACAGTTGACGGTCCATGCGTCACGGTAGATTATTACTCCGATGACCACGGCAACTGGATGTCTGATACCAACTATCCAAACGGAGCAGGTAAGCCGGATACCGGTATAACCCCTGCATTTCACTTTGTCAAAAAAGAGAGCTGGAGCTACAGCACAAACGGCAGGGAATTTCTCATACCACAAGGAACAAGCTATGCAATGGTGTCGGACACTTTTAAAGGCTCCACTGCGCGTATTCTCGATGGCACGAATAACAGCAAAGAGAGGGATGGCACTCTTGATACCAAAGGTGGTGTTGGCCGAAAGTTGACAAAGACTGTAGATACAGGTTGGCAAGAGAATCACACTTCCTTGCAATCGAAGAATGACTCATATCTTGCGAGCAATATTCTGTATCTGACAGGCATGGGCGACCTTGGCCGGCAACAGACTGATGTTTACACCCTTTCAATAAGTTATCATCCGGATACCTTACACCCGCAATCTTTCAAAGCAGGCCTTTTCGCTCTGGCAACCAAAGACGCTGCCGGCAACTGGGTCAATGCTGTTGATATAAATTCAGGTGGAGCCAGAACCTTTGTTGTCGGTCCTTGGAAAAAAGGGTATGCGTTAGGCACCTATGGTATAGACCAGCGCACGAAAAGTGTCTGGGCGGTCATTAACCATAATGGCTATTTTGCGGCAGCGAGGTTTGATAAGTAAGCAAAATGCGGCTTACCAGCCTTGAGGTTGTTTACGAGGGACTGTCTAATTATTATATACGGGAAGGGGTCAAATTGAACCAAAAAGAGCATAAGATTGTTGTTCAATATTAATTCATTTTGAAAAAAACAATCTTCTTGGGGTGACCATGCATAGAAAACAAAATGTACTCTTCCTCTGTAACAATAATGGTGGCAGGAGCCAGATGGCTGAAGGGTTACTTCGTTATAGAGCGGTTGATCGTCTTGAATCATTGAGTGCAGGACTTGAACCTGATAGTCAGGTACACCCTTTTGCTATCCAGGTTATGAAGGAAATTGGTATTGATATCAGCTCGCAAAAACCAAAAGCGGTTGCTATCTATCTCGGTAAAACAATGATTCATGACCTTATGATTTTGTGCGACAAGACACAATTAACCTGTCCGAATGTCTGGCCAGGCACCCCGTTTCAAAAACGTTATTATTGGCCAATCAACGATCCGGAGACTGTCTCAGGTACAACAGAAGAGAAACTGGCTGCGTTCAGGAAGGTTCGTGACGAACTGAAAGAAAAAATAGCGTCATGGCTTAAAGAAGATGAAGAGCCTTCTGTTATTTCCTGACGTGCAGTCTGCTAAGCGCTTGCGCTTGATTAACATGACAACTGGACTTAGATGATGCTGCATAGCACTGCTTGTGTCTGGTAGCTAAAACTTGGTGAAGAGTATAAAAGAGATTCCCGCTAAATAGCCGCCATGAAAGCGCAACAGCAACAAGCCGTATGTTACAGTCGGTTTTAGTATTAACTCAGCTGATCGTATCGCAATTTTAGATATAGAACCGTTATCCTTTGAAGAGTAAAAAAATATCATGACAATACTCCTCAGCCGTGTTAATACCATTTTTAATTCGTTGGAGCATTTTTGGGAGGATAAGCGGACATCGCGAATCACGGCAAATTTTCTGATTATTGCTTTTCTCGGAACGCTCATCCTCATAGAACTTCGTCGTCAGGGATGGTTGCCGGAAAAACTTGGGGAGCTTTTGCCATCAAATCACTATTACGCAATCAATGTTGCGTTTTCCATGTTGCTCGGTCTTGAAGTTCTCGGATTGGTTTTCAGCCTTTCCAACTCGGTTTCAGATTCAATTGGCAAGCAGTTCGAGATTCTTTCACTCATCCTGCTCCGGCACTCTTTCAATGAATTCATTTATTTCAATGAACCTCTCATGTGGGTGGAAGCATCAAAGCCTGTGCTTCACATTCTTTCAAATGCCGGAGGTGGCCTGCTGATTTTTCTCATGATCAGCGTCTATTACAACCTTCAGCACCACCGTGCCATTTCTCAAAGCACGGTCGTCACAGCAGACTTTATTGCATCCAAAAAGCTTGTGGCGCTTCTGCTTTTATTCATTTTCAGTGGCATCGGTATCGCTGATGCCTATTTATATATGAACAGCCGGCCGACATTCGATTTTTTTGCAATATTCTATACGGTTCTTGTCTTCAGCGATCTCCTGCTGGTGCTGGTTTCATTGCGTTACAGCTCAAGCTATCAGACCGTATTTCGCAACTCCGGCTTCGCTGTTGCCACCGTCGTTGTCCGGCTTGCATTGACGGCTCCGCCATTCATAAACGTACTCCTCGGAGTCGGAGCCATGGCCTTCGCAATCGCCCTTACCATAGCATACAACCGCTTCGAAACAACAAAGACAGCAAATCCATAACACTCCGTCATTCCGAACTATTCCCATTACCTTTTTCTTATTAGCCAACTGCCAACTGCCCACTGAACTCCCTCAACCCGCAATATCCCACTCTTCAATAACTTTAGTCGGCCCATAATCTTCATCAAAGCCAAAAATCCTGATGCTCACTTTTCCATTCTCGTAGATCACAACATCCGCCCATGAAAACATCCGGTCACTCTCTTTCTCCATGGACTCTTTAGGAATGGAAAATGGAGAGCCACCACCTCCGACGATCACCTGCCAAGCCTTGCCACCTTGATTTTTTCTGGGCTGTTCAGCATGATAGGTGTGCTGGTGTCCGGTAAAATATACCGCCTTATAAGCCTCAACAAGATTCCAGAATGCATCTCTGACTTCAGGTCTTGCATCAAATCCGCCATCTTTGTTTTCTTTAGCACCTTTCAGCTTTTCCGGCACATAGGTAAATGCCATTTTATGACCAAAAATAAAGAACTTCTTAGCCCCTCTTTTTTTTGCAGCCTTAAAATCAGCTTCAAGCCATTTTACTGGCGCTGAACTGTCAAACCCGACAGGGTCAGTATTGATCATCGAAAAATGATTCTTTCCTGAGTCAAATGAATAACTGAGTTGCCTCTGGTCGGTAGTAATCCCGTCTGTACCGATTTTCGGTTTGTTCTCAACATTCCAGGCTGTAGCTTCCTGATGTGTTATTGATTTCCATCTATTCAGATCAATAATGAGATCACCCATGTTGGTGCGCCATATATTTTCATTTTCAACAACGGCTGTTTTTTTCTCTTTTCCTTCAGCATTTTTTACCTTAATCTGGGTCTCGTGATTTCCCGGAATAGGAACAACATAGGTGCCCGACTCCATCAGACAGGCCATCATTCCTCTCCAATAGGCATAGTAGCGCTCCATCGTCTCCTTTTTTGATGAATACCCATAGATCATGTCCCCATTGTAAAACAATGCCTGTGGTTTTTCTATCTGCATCTCTCTGATCATACGGGCCAGCACTTTGGTATTTTGAACCCAAAGCAAATCCTGTTCAGTTGCCCCGGCGAGCAACGGATCTCCCCGGCAATCACCGACAGTAGTAAAATGAAAGGCGACAGGATTTTTCGTCACCTCTGCATCTGCGCTATATGAAGCAGATACTATAAGGAATAACAATAACAAGGCGATGAATAACTTTTTCATAGAATGAGGTTAAACCTTATTGATGGTTAACGATGAAATTCAACCCAAACCTGAAACAGCTTTGTTTGACCACTTAACACAGCTGGCGGCAGGGGATAGTGAGCAATGTTCACAGCATGAATAGCCGCACGATCAAATACATCTAATCCACTGCTTACGACGATATGTGGATTTTGCTGAATGCCGTCATGCAATGAAAATTCCACCCGTGCCCGGCTCTTTGTTCTCATATTGTTAGCTGCCGAAGGGTACTCGACAGCATCCTGAACAGCAGCTTTTACTTTTGCCGCATATTCAGTCAGTGGATCTCCTTTTCCACTCCCACCTGCCGTTCCTTTCACTTGCTCAACAAAGGCTTGTTGAGTTCCATTCGCTTCACCTGAAACCACCTCTGAACTCATGGGCGCAACTGCAGCGCTTTGCACTATATGTTTTTCAGGTGCAAGTTCATGCGTTACAGTTTTATGTTTTATCGGATTTGGCTTAACTATACTCTTAAGCTTCGGCAATGGCAGGACGTCCTTTTTTTGCGCAATTGGAGCATTGAGAAGCTTTTTCTCTTCCTGCAAATTGCTTAATTGAATAATTGCCGGACTTGTCATCTCAACCTTATTCAATCTCTGTAACCCGATAAAACCAATGCCCAGCAAGGAAAGAAGGATGAATTCTGCTATAAAAGCCAACCCAAACGCCTGAAGCATTTTATGTTCACGATACCTGACTG
>CAIVCU010000386.1 GCA_903904495.1 uncultured Chlorobiaceae bacterium | reverse complement strand
CGATCTATATAGCTCCAATATCCTGGCTGTTATCATCGAAGGTCGCTTCAGGACGGAGCGTTTTAAATTTTTCAAGCTGGAACAATGAAACAAATGTACAACTCAAAACGCAACAAGCTAATATCATCAGGGCTATTGCGGAAGGGCCGGGTCATCAGCAACTTTATTTTTTCTTTAACCCTGAAGCGCAGTTGAATAACCGGGAACAAATGACCCTGACGCAATGGTTCAACAGGTCATTACATGAACCATCACCTCACCTTAAAAATTCAGGGAGTACCCATCAGGATAAAACCCTTTGATTATCTCTATCGCTTTTCCTGGAGTGTCTTCAATTCAAGAAAATTCCTGATAATTTTTTTACCCTCTCCAGTCATGATTGATTCGGGATGAAACTGTACTCCATACAGTAACAACTGCTCCGAATCCATACCCATGATCACCCCGTCTTCAGTCCAGGCACGGATCACCAGTGTATCGGGAAGTGTCTCCCGCTCAACAATGAGAGAGTGATATCTTGTTGCTGTAAATGGATTGTCAACACCACTGAATATTCCCTCGTTGTCGTGATAAACCATGGAGGTCTTGCCATGCATGATGTTGGCGGCTCGAACCACTTTTCCACCAAGAGCAGCACCAATAGACTGATGCCCCAGACAAACCCCCAAAAGAGGTATCCTGCCCTTTGCAGCATGAATCAATTGCACCGATACCCCTGCATCATCAGGAGTGCCCGGACCTGGCGAAATAACAATCTTTTCAGGGTTGCGCTCTATAATCTCTGCTACAGACAGTTCATCGTTGCGGTATACCTCAACGGTTTGCCCCGACTCGCCAATATACTGCACCAGGTTATAGGTAAAAGAATCATAATTATCAACAACAAGAATCATGCATACTCATGCTTAAAAGTTATACAAATAATCGACCTGAATCCTCCATTGCAGCCACGTATCGAAACATGGATTCGTAAGCGCTGCTCATCACAACGTGGCGACGCTCCATAACTTTCTTGGCTGTTTCAACAGCTTTTTCAATCGCATAGGTTTCAAAGCCTGCGCTTCCTCCCCATGAAAAAGAAAGAACCTCTTTTGGAGGAAATCCAGCGTTAAAAACATTGGCTGCAGTACCGACCACCGTGCCGGTATTGAACATACTGTTAATAGAACTCTTACCGTGGTCACCAATCAAAAGGCCAAGAAACTGCAAACCAGTCATCTCCTCCCGGCCGTTAAGAAGAAGCTTGATCGGACTGTAGTTATTTTTCAAGTCACTCGTATTCGTACCGGCACCAAGGTTGCACCAAGAAGAGATATAGGAGTGCCCAAGAAAACCGTCATGTTGTTTGTTGGCAAACGGTTCTATAATTGAATCCTCGACTTCACCGCCAATTTTAGATGCAATTCCTACAGCTACATTGCTATAAATATTTGCTCCTGTTTTTACTCTCGAATGGGGTGCAAGAAAAACATTCTGCATAAGCACCGCCTGCGGATCAACAATCGCGCCTTCCCCGACAGCAATAAATCCCTCATCTCCATCAAGCACCGCACCCGCACGAACAACTGCTCCAGGAGCCACATAGATGTTTGATGGGTTGACTATGGAGGCGGAAGTGTGGACACTGCCTTCAATACGGCCAAGCTCCAGCGTTTCGGCATCACGCACTATCTCGTCAGGATGGAACGCTATCACATCCCAGAGATGACGGATAACCCTGAACCCTGTGACCGACTCAACAACCAGTTCTCCGGCAAGACGGAAGGTGTCAATCAAATCAGGCAACAAGCCGCTGTCGTTTGTTATAAGAGTGCGATGAACTCTGGCAAAAAGCAGATCATCGCCCTGCATATATGCTTTACCGGGTTCAAGAACACCTTCAGTTATTATTTGAGTGACAGCTGTTCCCCAGACCAGACGTCCGTTAACCAGAAGTATGTCATCTTCTTCAACCTTGTTGATCACAGATGCCGGATGCTGTTCGCCGTAATATGAAGCAAGATAGCGTCTTAGATGCCAGGTGAGCTTCACCTGCCCCCTTATCGAATGCTCGAGCTTTTCCTGAAGGGTACGAAAGCCGGTGGAGAGGCCATAAACCGGCTTAAGATTAACAAGAGGCTTCAGCTCAGGAACCTTGGTATCTTCAAAAACTATAACCTGCATGATATTACATAACCTATACGTTAAAGGCTGCTCCAGTCACTATATCGCAAATCATCAGAAGACCCCACTAAAAAACAGTTTTTTCCTTGTTCTGCAAGTAAATATAAAAAAAGTCAGCGTAGCTCACGGCCTTTAATCAATACACAATCCTTGCGAAACAAACCATTATAGGTTCGTTAAATACGCTGTAAAGCAGTAAAGTGAATCGTTCTTTATCATGCTAATATGTGTTGATCATAAAGCACAGGAAGTCCTTCCGGAACAACAGAAATTTCGATTTTCCCCCGAATGTTATCATAAACTTCCCCATCCAGATGCATGACATCCACAGTTGCCATTGTCAACTCCACGGCCTTCGCTTTACAATAAAGAACCTTTGGATCGTTTATATGGGTACCATTAAGATATTTAAGCACATAAAGGAAAAATTCAAGTTTTGTGACAGCTTTGAGAATGCACACATCAAGCAATCCATCAGACAATTCAGCATGAGGCGAAATCTTGAATTTGCCCCCTTCGATTTTTCCATTTGAAACTGAAAAAGCAAAAACAGGTTCATTAAGCTCCAGACAGGAGTCTTCCAGAGTAATTTTAATGTTCATTTTGACAGAAGTATAGCCTGCAAGCACAGTGAAAAGGGCATACAGGTAACAAAGCTCTCCTTTTAACCATGGTGCACCTTTAACGGCCTTCGCTACTCTTCCGGTAAAACCGAGACCTAGAGAATTGATAAAGTATCTATGGCTGGTAGTGCTGAAGGAAACACTTCCAAGATCAACCTTTTTACTCTGCGCATTGTAAAAATGACTGATTCCGGGGTTTGGGCGGTGATGAGGATTCAGGGTTTTAATAAAATCATTAGCTGAACCAATCGGTAAAATTCCGACCGTTACTCCTTTTTCCGCAACAGCATTAACCACTTCATGAAGCGTTCCGTCACCGCCACATGAGATGAGGCAGTTTTTTCCATGAATCGAGGAACGGGCAATATCTTCGGCATGTCCGGCATGAGTTGTAGTAACCATGCGGGAGTCTTCCTGACCTGAAAGGAGCGCGTTCAGCCATGAAGCCTTGCCTGCGGCCCGGCCCTTATTGGCCGCAGGATTGAAAATAAAAATGAAACGAGAACTGTTCTTCATAAGTGAATGCTGAAAACAAGCAAAAAAGTGGTTTGCTATGCACCTGATAACTGCAATGCGACACTGGGGTATTCTGCGGCCATCCGGACAAGAATCTGTTCAGATGCACTGACAAGATCATTCATTACCCTTTCAAACTCTTTAATTGTTCCATAATACGGGTCGGGAACTTCCTGGTCGGAGCGACCCTCTACAAACTCCATTACCATATGCACTTTTGGCTTTTGATGCGAAATGAAAGAGCGGCATATTTCTTCATAATTCTCATAATCCATAACAAATATCCAGTCATAGGCACCCATATCCAGATATTCTATACAACGTGCACGAACTGAAGATATATCAATACCGAGAGAGGATAGTACCGTTACAGCCCGCTCATCTGGGGTTGAACCCTGCTGATAGCTGACGGTGCCTGCAGAGCTGACCGAAAACAGGTGTTGAAGATTATACCTCGCAAGCAGGGAGGAAAATATTCCTTCTGCCAT
>CAIVCU010000385.1 GCA_903904495.1 uncultured Chlorobiaceae bacterium | reverse complement strand
GAGTTATATCTTTGACTCTTATGATTTTTCCTCTCTATACCTAAATCAATGTTTGGTTCATGCGTATTTTAACGTTCACAGGTAAAGGCGGGGTAGGCAAAACCAGTGTTTCTGCCGCCACGGCTGTTCGCTTGTCACAGCTTGGCTATCGTACCCTTGTCCTCTCAACCGATCCCGCACACAGTCTCTCGGATTCATTTAATCTCCCTCTCGGCGCGGAACCGACAAAGATCAAGGAAAATCTCGATGCAATTGAAGTCAACCCCTATGTGGATCTCAAGCAGAATTGGCACTCCGTTCAGAAGTACTATACAAGAATTTTTATGGCCCAGGGTGTTTCAGGGGTCATGGCCGATGAAATGACAATCCTTCCTGGAATGGAAGAACTCTTTTCCCTTTTGAGAATAAAGCGCTACAAAGCGTCAGGCCTTTATGATGTCCTTGTGCTCGATACCGCTCCTACAGGCGAAACATTGAGGCTTCTCTCCCTTCCCGATACCCTCGCATGGGGGATGAAAGCGGTAAAAAATGTCAATAAATATCTTATCAAACCACTCAGCAAGCCTCTTTCGAGGATGTCTGATAAAATCGCGTTTTTTATTCCACCCGCTGATGCTCTTGATTCAGTAGATCAGGTATTTGATGAACTTGAAGATATCCGCGATATCCTTACAGATAATAAAAAATCTACAGTTCGCCTGGTGATGAATGCTGAGAAAATGTCGATCAAGGAGACCATGCGTGCATTGACCTATCTGAATCTTTACGGCTTCAAGGTAGATATGGTTCTTGTCAACAGGTTGCTTGATATCAATGAGGATTGTGGTTACCAGGAGAATTGGAAAGCTATTCAACAGAAATACCTTGGTGAGATAGAAGAAGGATTTTCTCCGCTTCCGGTTAAAAAACTCAGGATGTACGAGCAGGAAATTGTCGGTCTCCAGTCGCTTGAGATGTTCGCTAAAGATATGTATGGCGATACTGATCCATCAGACATGATGTATGACGAACCGCCGATCAAGTTTGTCCGCAACGGTAATGTCTATGAGGTACAGTTGAAGCTGATGTTTGCCAATCCTGTTGATATCGATGTCTGGGTGACCGGAGATGAGCTGTTTGTGCAGATCGGCAATCAGCGTAAAATTATCACTCTTCCTATCAGCCTGACCGGTCTCGAACCGGGGGATGCGGTTTTCAAGGAGAAATGGTTGCACATTCCTTTTGATCTTGATCGTCATGAGGAGAGCAGGATGCAAAAAGAGCAAAAAGCATACGATAGAGGGTAAATTCACAAAGGGAAGAGCACTTGTTTAGATCGATTTTTATGTTTACTTTTTAACATATAATTAGTCTATCATCATAATGGAGGCATTTTAACAGTAGCCTCATATCCATGGAGAGTAGAATGTCTGAATCATACCAGAAACTTCGTAAGGATTTCAAAGAGCTTGACTTTACAGATCGCCTTACGTTTCTTGCTGAAAGCGTTCTTTTAACCGGTCAGAGCGCTGTTGTTGGTGGGCTGAATCTTGCCGGCAATGTGTTTGATACAGTCACGGGTACAGTAGGTGCTGTTATTGATGCATCAGGTATCGGGAATCTTCTCGGCAGTACGGGCGGTGTTGTTGGTGAGACCATCGATCGTGTTGCAATTACCGTTAAAGACGCATCAAGAACAGCTAACGAGCTCTATGCAAATGCTGTTGAAACTGTTGAAAATGCAACAGGCAATGCTGCAACTGCTGTTGGAGATGCCGGGGTATCTGCTTCTGAAGTTGTTAAGAATTTTACCGGATCCTTTCAGAAAGGTCCGATAAGAAAATAGTAGTATTTACTCTGTTAACTTTTTTTCTGATTAGGATAGGGTTTTCTTTTTCTTTTGTTTTTTTGTTTATTACTTTAAATTAATAAAAGAATCCAGTTTTAAATTTTTGTTAACTTTCCAATAATTAAATTCCAAGGAGGAATTATGAGTGGTGGTGGCGTTTTTACCGATATCCTGGCTGCAGCCGGACGTATTTTTGAGGTAATGGTTGAGGGACATTGGGAAACCGTCGGTATGCTTTTTGATTCTTTAGGCAAAGGCACAATGAGAATCAATCGCAATGCTTATGGTAGCATGGGCGGAGGCACAAGCCTTCGTGGATCATCACCTGAAGTCACAG
>CAIVCU010000384.1 GCA_903904495.1 uncultured Chlorobiaceae bacterium | reverse complement strand
TAATTGAATGAATTTAAACAGTACTTTACAAACATGCAAAGAGCTTTTTAGCATTATCCAGCTTTGCTTGTTCTGGTGGTTTGTATTCATCCGGCACTGTGTTATATTTAAAATCATTTTATATAAAACGAACAAACCGCACAAGACAAATTTCTTCCTGTTTATGATTTCAATCAGCAATGTTTCAAAAGGTTCAATTATCCGCTTCAAGGGAGAACCGCATAGTATAGAAAGCCTTATTCACCGTACTCCTGGAAACCTGAGGGCTTTTTACCAGGCAAACATGAGAAACCTGAAATCCGGTAGAAATGTCGAGTACCGCTTCAGTGCTACAGAATCAGTTGATGTGATCGTTACAGAGAGAAAACAGTATCAGTATCTTTATCGCGACGGAAGTGACTTTGTGATGATGGACAACGATACCTTTGACCAGATCAACGTTCCCGAAGTTGCGATCGGCTCTTCGTCCCGCTTTGTCAAGGATGGCATCGTCGTCACCATTGTATTCTCCGATGACGGTTCTATTCTTGGCGTTGAACTTCCTACATTCGTTGAAGTTGAGGTCACAGAAACCAGTCCCGCATTGAAAGATGACAGGGCAACCAGTGGAACAAAACCGGCAGTAGTTGAAACCGGGGCAGAAGTCAATGTTCCCATGTTTATCCAGACTGGCAGCATTATTCGTGTCGACACTCGCACAGGCGAATATATAGAAAGAGTTAAAAAGTAGTTATCTTTCAGGCTTTAGATCAGGACGCGTGTTTTAAACTTAAGTAACAT
This sequence comes from uncultured Chlorobiaceae bacterium, assembly GCA_903904495.1. Taxonomy (GTDB): domain Bacteria; phylum Bacteroidota; class Chlorobiia; order Chlorobiales; family Chlorobiaceae; genus Chlorobium. Next base: position 1,012 of record CAIVCU010000384.1, on the reverse strand, counting down.
CATCATGAACTTTAACGAAATCAAACAGCTTATCGACATTGTTGATAGCTCAGATCTTCAGGAAACTATCATCGAGAAGGGAGACTTTAAAATTATTCTGAGGCGTGCTTCCCCAACAACGGTAATTTCCCAGCCGATCGCACAATTGGCAGCAGAACCTTCATCAAATACGATTCCTCAGGCATTGAATACCACTCCGGTTGTTAAAAAGGATGAGCTGATACCGGGCCTGATCGAATCACGCTCTCCAATTGTCGGGACATTCTACCAGTCATCATCACCAGATGCTCCGCCTTTTGTTGCTGTCAATGACACCATTAAGAAAGGTGATGTCCTCTGTATTATCGAAGCCATGAAACTGATGAACGAAATTGAAGCAGAAGTTTCAGGTACAATCGTTGAAATTCTTGTTGAAAATGGACAGGCGGTAGAATATGATCAGCCCCTGTTCCGGATTAAACCATAAACATTCATCCCAAATACCTTGTTCAAGAAAATACTTGTTGCAAATCGCGGCGAAATTGCATTGCGTATTATGCAGACCTGCCGTGAAATGGGAATCAGTACTGTTGCAGTCTATTCTACAGTTGATGCTGAATCAATGCATGTCAAATACGCCGATGAAGCTGTCTGTATAGGACCTGCTTTATCAAGAGAGAGTTATCTGAACATCCCTCGTATTATTGCTGCCGCAGAGGTTACTAATGCGGACGCTATTCATCCCGGTTACGGTTTTCTTGCTGAAAATGCAGATTTTGCTGAGGTATGCGACTCAGTCAATATCAAGTTTATCGGCCCGACTGCCACAATGATCAACCAGATGGGTGATAAAAACACGGCAAAGGCAACGATGATTACTGCCGGAGTTCCAGTTGTCCCCGGTAGTCCTGGGCTTGTCACCGATCTGCAGCAGGCCATTGAAACAGCTAAGAAAACCGGTTACCCTGTTATCATCAAGCCAACTGCTGGTGGTGGGGGAAAGGGAATGCGGGTTGTTACCGAGGAAAGCCAG
>CAIVCU010000383.1 GCA_903904495.1 uncultured Chlorobiaceae bacterium | reverse complement strand
GAAATCAATCTTTTCTATGCGTACTCCAAAAGTCACGCAAAACGTATCTCTTTCTACTAGCCAGAAAGAAGTGATACCACTTAATGAGTATTCCGGGGAAAGTGTGCCGGGTATTCCGGGCGAAAGTGTACCACCTATTCCGTGGCAAAGTGTGCCACTTATTTCAGGCCAGATTTGTTGTTAGAACTTAAACATTTTTTTCAAGTTTCTTCCTTCTTAATGAGTCACCTTTGAGCTCAAGCCGGTGAGCATTGCCGACCAACCGATCCATAATTCCATCGGCAATTGTCGGTTCCCCAATTACGTCATGCCACTGGGCAACAGGCAGCTGAGACGTGATCATTATCGCTTGTTTTCCATACCGATCTTCAAGGATCTGCAGCAGGGCAATACTTGTTGTTGCATCGAGGGGTTGCAATCCGAAATCGTCAAGAATAATCAGATGAGTTCGTTCAATTTGGTTAAGCACCCTGACAAAGGTTCCGTCGAGTTTTGTTTGGGCAATCCGTTCAAGAAATCGGTTCATACCAAAGTACAGGGTACGATAGCCGAGTGAACAAGCCTGCCGTCCCAATGCGCAGGCAAGGTAGCTCTTACCGCATCCTGTGGCCCCAGTAATAAGAATATTTTCCCCTCGCCGGATAAACCCGCAGTCGGACAGGCTGAGAAGTTGATCCCTGCTCAGGTTTCGGGCGGCGGTGCAGTGCACCTGTTCCAGTATGGCTGGATAACGGATTTTGCTTAGCTGAAGGTATCGTTTGGTACTCTGTTCTTTTCGAAAAAGCTGCTCGGCATCAACCAGCTTGCCAAGCAGCGTGTCCGCTGCTGGCTGTTCGTGAACTGGGAGCATGGTGGCTGCTTCATAGGCATTTGCCATACCATAAAGGTTCATGGAGCGAAGCTGGTCAATGGTAAGCTGTGTATTCATGGTCATGATGGTGGATGAGGTTAATTGTAGACTTCTTTACCGCGAATATTGTCATGAAACGGAAGCATGGGCGCATGATATTCTGCTGCTGCCGAGGCCTTATCTCTGTTGTTTTCGAGAATATTATGAACCAGTCGGTAGCTGACGCTGGGAACTTGCAATGCCATACCACAAGCTGCTTCAAGTCGGCTGGGTCCATACTTTTTCTGAAGCCGGATGATTCCCAGGCAGGCGTCAAAACTTTGCTGTACAAAGGCTTTTGAATGCAGAATCCTAAGAACGGCTTCCTCTGTACAGGGCCCGACAGCCGCAGCTTTGCAGGTAAAGTCATCCTCAGTCCACCCTTGTTGCTGATGGTACCGGCGATGAGATTCCGGCATGTGCTCCTCAACGGTTCTGTAGATGCCCCGCCGTCCTACAATACGCTGATGCAGGGCGATGCGCTGAAAATTAAGAAAGACCTCAACAACCGCTTCATCGTAGATCACCTTGACAATCTTGCCGATATGCTCATGAGGAACACTGTACTGGCAACGATCTTCGCCCAAAATGACATGGTAATTTTTCTTGACGGTGGCGGTCGTTTCACGCTTGTAGGCAAAATCGGTTCTCGGCAGTGGCTGTAACAGCTCTTGCTCAAGCTCCATAAACCGCTCTCTTCGGCTTTTGCCATAATCGGTCATCAGCCGGTCATTGGCATTATCCAACAACTGCAGAACCCTATACTTCAAGGCATTGAGACTGGTAAATTCCTCATTGCGCAGGCGGGCGTAAATCTGCTGATAGGCATGGTGCACCGAGCCTTCAACAGATGGCTTATCTTTAGGCCTAATGATCCTTGTCGCCTGCATGTTGGTCTGGTAGTGCAAGGCCCACTGCTCCATAAGTTCATTGAAAAGTGGCTCATAGCGTGATGCTTTTGTTACCACCTGCTTCATGTTGTCGCTCAGGATGTTCTTTGGAACACCGCCAAGATAGGCAAGCGCCCTATTGAGTGCAGGGATCAGATGCTCCTGTCTGGCTGATGAAAGCGGTTCAACGTAAAAAAAGCTGCTGCAAGGCAAAGTGCAGACCAGAACGGGGCACTCGAGACGCTCTCTGGTGAGCGGTTCGATGATCCAGAGTGGATCACCGGCAAAGTCAATCTGGAGCCGATACCCTGGCTGGTGCTGTTGCGGCATGGTGGCATCACGCTGCTGCATGTATCGCTCGACGTGATAGCAAAACTGGGAATACTGATACCCGGTAGGGCGTTCCTGAAGATACTCCTCCCAGAGCACCTGCTTGGTAACATGAGAGTTCTTCTTGCCAAGCTCTTCGGAAAGATGCTTCAGCTGGGTGCTGAGATCCGCATACCGCTCATCAGAGGTCTTGGTAGAACGGGGCGGATGAACCAGTAGCGACAACTCGTGATCAGAGAGCGCAAACAGCTCTGCAAAAGGCTTACCGCTGCTCTTGAACCGATGCAGATAGTTTTTGAGCGTGAGCCGGTGAATACCTGTACTGCGATGGATCTCCCGTTGGGAACACTCCTCCATCATGAGTTTGAGAATACGTCGAACTTGTAACATAGTCAAGGCTTTGTTTGCCATTGTATACCTCCGGATTTTTAGACCGAAGGTACTGTTTAGGATGTTACAAATCCGGCCTGACGGGGTGGCACACTTTACTCCGGTACGGGTGGCGCATAATGTTCCGGAATCACTGGCACACTATTCTCCGGTAAAGGTGGTACACTATACTCCGGTGTACTCACAAGGACTGGGCTGCATGGGAATGTCTGATTTTTACGGTCAGCGAAATGAGGCGGAATCCATTGCAACGATACATCATGCGATTGAGTCGGGAGTGAACTTTCTTGATACCTCCGACATGTACGGCCCGTTTACCAATGAGGAGCTGATCAGTAAAGCTCTGAAGGGACGTCGCGAAGAGGTTATTGTCGCCACCAAGTTTGGTATCATGCGAAGTGTCCCGTCAGCCGATAGTGCATGGGCACCTATAACCGGTATCAGCGGCAGACCGGAATATGTCCGTTCCTCCTGCGATAGCTCGCTGAGGCGGCTTGGAGTCAACCATATTGATCTCTACTATCAGCACAGGGTTGATGCAGAGGTGCCGATTGAAGAAACCGTCGGAGCTATGGCTGATCTGGTTGCAGCCGGTAAGATACGGTATATAGGGCTTTCGGAAGCCAGTCCCGAGACAATAAGACGCGCACATGCCGTGCATCCGGTAAGCGCAGTGCAGAGTGAGTACTCGCTTTGGACCCGTGATCCCGAAGATGAAGTGCTGCCAACACTCCGTGAACTGGGTATAGGCTTTGTGTCATACAGTCCTCTGGGAAGAGGCTTTCTGACCGGGCAATTGAAAAGTCCCGATGATTTTGCACTCGATGATTACCGCCGCAACTCTCCCCGCTTTCAAGGTGAAAACTTCACAAAAAATCTTGAATTGGTAGCGCGTCTCAAAGATATTGCCCAACGGAAAGGAGTAACCGCCGGACAGCTGGCACTTGCATGGGTTCTTGCTCAGGGTGATGATATTGTGCCCATTCCTGGCACGAAACGCAGAAAGTATCTTGAAGAGAATATTGCAGCTGGGTCTGTTGTGATCAGCGAGTCGGAAATGGCTGAAATCGTCGAAGCCTTACCCAAAGGGGCTGCTGCCGGTGAGCGTTACCCTGAAAGTATGATGAAGCTGATCAATCGATAATTATCGGGTAAACAAAAAAAGCCAGACAAAACTTGCGTTCTGTCTGGCTTTTGGAATAAAACCGCATACGCAAATCTTAGTAACGATCTCTTCTTGGTGCTCTTTCTTCACGTGGCTTGGCTTCATTGACCGTAACCGTACGACCATTCAGCTCTTTACCGTTCAGTGATTCAATAGCTTCGCTGGCTTCGCTGTCCTTAGGCATTTCAACAAATCCAAAGCCTTTGGAGCGACCTGAAAACTTATCATTGATGATGCTTGCATTTGCTACTTCTCCGAATTCGGAAAAAGCATCGCGAAGATCATCTTCAGTAACTGTGTAAGCCAAATTTCCGATGTAAATATTCATTGTTTAATCTCAGTAAACGTGTGCATTGATAAAAAGAGATACAGGCAAGTAATCAAAGCACAAATCACTTGAGTAACTATCAGCCAACCATTGGCTGATTT
>CAIVCU010000382.1 GCA_903904495.1 uncultured Chlorobiaceae bacterium | reverse complement strand
TCTTCAAGGCTCAACCGGTGTTTTTTATCGTCAGTTCGCTTTTACTCTTGCCATTGCAATTCTTATCTCCGCAGTTAACGCCTTGACGCTCAGTCCTGCTCTCTGTGCCCTTTTTCTCCGGGATCTGCATCAGGAAAGCAGCGGAGGTAAACACGAAAAGCTGAAAAAATTCGGAGCATTCGGTCATCGTTTTTTTGTAGCCTTCAATACAGGGTTTGAAGCGTTGAAAAAAAAATATATAGGCAGCCTGGTCTATTTGATTCGCAATAAACGCATTTCTTTTACTCTTTTAGCTGTGATGATAGGGCTTTCATTCTGGCTGTTCAAAACGCTGCCGACCGGATTTATCCCTGATGAAGATAACGGGTTTGTGATTGTCTCTGTCACGCTTCCACCCGGCGCGTCATTTGCCCGTACCAAGGAAACCATGGACCGTGCAGTAGTAACCCTGCGCAAAACCATGCCCGCACTCCAAAAGGTGATATCTGTTGCCGGTATTAACATCCTTTCTCGAAGTTCCTCTCCCTCTTCGGGTCTCCTTTTTATTCAGCTTAAAGACCATAAGGATCGTGGTCCTGATGGCAATATCAAAACGATTCTTGCCACGATAACCAAAAATCTGAGTAACAGGGAAGGATCGTTTTTTGCCCTTGCGCAGCCGACAGTTCCGGGTTTCAGTGCTGTTGGAGGTCTTGAATTTGTTCTGCAGGATCGAACCGGGGGGCGTCTCGACAAGTTCGGAAATGTGGCTGAGGGATTTCTCAGTGAATTGATGAAACGTCCGGAAATAGGATTTGCGTTCACAACGTTCAAGGCAACATTTCCCCAATATGAACTTCAGGTCGATAATATCAAGGCCGCCCAGCTTGGCGTTAACGTCAGCGATCTTCTGACGGTTCTTCAGGCCTACTACGGAAGCATACAGGCATCAGACTTCAACCGTTTCGGCAAGTACTACCGCGTTATCATGCAGTCCGAATCTAACGACCGTGCTGAGCCGGCATCCATGCAGGGTATCTTTGTAAAAAATTCTCGAGGCGAAATGGTGCCGGTCAGTTCAGTGATAACCTTGAAACGGGTCTATGGCACTGAATCAGTTGACCATTTTAACCTCTTTAATGCAATTTCAGTCAACGCTGTTGTAAAGCCGGGGTTCAGTACCGGTCAGGCAATCAAGGCGGTCGACGAGGTCTCAAAAACTCACCTTCCCCTAGGTTACAGCTATGACTGGAAAGGTCAGAGCCGTGAAGAAATTGAGTCGAGCGGGGGACTGATCCTTATCTTCATGCTCTCTATAGTTTTTGTCTATTTTCTCCTTTCAGGCCTTTTTGAAAGCTATCTGCTTCCTCTAGCCGTGATGCTCTCCATCCCGACAGGGTTACTTGGTGTTTTTTGCGGTATAAAACTGGCAGGGATAGCTAACAACATCTATGTCCAGGTTGCTGTTATCATGCTGATTGGTCTGCTGGCCAAAAACGCGATTCTGATTGTTGAGTTTGCACTTCAGCGAAGGATTGAAGGCATGTCCCTTTCTGCATCAGCTATTTCAGGCGCAAAGGCAAGACTAAGGCCTATTCTTATGACCTCGCTCGCTTTTATTGCGGGTCTTCTTCCTCTTCTTTTTGTTTCCGGTCCGACTGCACAGGGCAACCACTCTATCGGTGCAGCAGCTATTGGCGGTATGTTTATGGGTATGGTGCTTGGTGTTTTTATAGTGCCAGTGCTCTTTATCGTATTCCAGCATCTCCAGGAGCGTATTACCGGTCCGGCATCTCCCATTGTGGAAGCAGGGAATCTTCTTGAAGAGGTTCTACAACATGAACAAGATCGGTCCGTGACGGCATCGTGAAGAGAAATATTGTATTAAAGGTCTCCCTTATGAGAAAAAAAACGAACAGTTTTTTATTTGCTTGCATACGGTTTTTGATGATCAGTTCTCTCGGGGCATGTGGTGTCACCCATCAGTACAAAAAACCTGATGTAGCATTGCCAGACTCTTATCGAGGTGGTTTGCCTGCTTCAGCGTCTAATGCGGATACGGTTATGGCACTATTACCATATAGAAGTTTTTTTGCCGACCCCACACTTCGAGCACTTATCGACACTGCTGTGGTAAACAATATTGACCTGCAGGTAGGCCTGAAGAACATCGATATTGCTCGACAGACTCTTAATTCGGCAAAGCTTGGAAATCTTCCCGCTCTCAGCATTGGAGTTCAGGACACCCATACCACTCCATCCGATAACGGTGTTCAGACAACCCCTCAGGACTATGTCGCTTCGGCATCAGCTTCATGGGAAGCCGATATCTGGGGAAAAATAAGAAGCCGGAAAAAATCGGCTCTTGCCTCATACCTGAAGACGCAGGAAGCAACCAGGGCGGTTCGCACCAGACTTGTTGCGGATGTGGCATCCGGATATTACAATCTTCTTATGCTCGATTCGCAGCTTGATATTTCAAGAAAAAACCTTGCACTCGCAGATACCACACTGAAGATGATCGGGTTCCAGTATACCGCCGGTCAGCTAACCTCTCTTGGGGTTCAGCAGCAGGAGGCTTCACGTCAGTCCATAGCCCTGTCCATCCCGTTGCTTGAGCAGAAAATAGCACTGCAGGAAAATGCTCTCAGCACTCTTTGCGGTAGAATGCCCGGCACTATCAATCGTGATAAAACTTTTTTCAGTAGTAAGGTTAAAGATGACCTTCCTTTTGGCATTCCATCTGCGCTGCTACAGAACCGTCCGGACGTTCGAGCGGCAGAGCTTGCTGTCAGGGCCGCTCATGCCGATATGGGCGAAGCCAAAGCCAACCTCTACCCGACCTTTACCGTTATGGCTTCAGGGGGTTTAGACGCGCTTAAATCCAGTAACTGGTTTTCGACCCCGGGTTCACTGTTCGGTTATCTGCAGGGCGGGGTGCTTCAACCGGTTTTTCAGCGGGGTCAGTTGAAGGCAAAGTATGAGCAGTCTAAAATAAAACGTGACCAGTCGGAACTTGAATTCAAGCAGTCGCTGCTGAAAGCGGTCGAGGAGGTATCCAATGCCCTTGTGCAGCTCGAAAAGATAAAATCACAGGAAGGTATTGCTGAAGAGCGTGTCGCAACCCTTCAGCATGCTTTTGCCAATGCAGGAATGCTTTTCAGGAGTGGAATGGCCACCTATCTTGAAGTCATTGTCGCTGAGACCAATGCGCTGCAGGCAGAACTCACTCTTGCCGATATCCGCCGGCAGCATCTTTCCGTTATGGCAGAGCTTTACCGTTCATTAGGCGGGGGATGGAGGTAAAAGAGGAACTCACCATTCGATCTCGATATCGTACGTCGTCAATAAACCAGTAACACCCGGTATTGAAAACCGGGCTCCTCTGATACGGTTGATTTCCGGATTGATTGAGTAATGAGAGGCCGAACGGAAATCTGCTTTTTCAAGATTTGTCTTCATAAATGTAGTTTGCAGTAGATCACAGTTTTCAAATGCAGCGCCAGTCAGGTCCGCTTCTGAAAAATCAGCTTCTTGCAGATTACAGTTTTTAAACCGTGTATTTTTGAGTTTCAGCTTGTAAAAACCAGCGAGCTTTAACATGCAATTTTCAAAATCAACCCGTAACAGAAAACCATTGCACTGATTAAATTGGACACCGAGAAGTTTGCTGTTCAGAAACCGGACATCTTGCAGAATCGTGTTTTTGAGGGATGCCAGGCTGCAGTCACAGTTGTTGAATGAGCAGTTTCTGAATGTAATTCCTGCAAGCTGAGCGCCGTTAAAATTACAGGTATTAAACGTACACTCTTCATAGACACCTGCGGCCAGAATGTTTTCTCTAAAGGAGATTTTCTCAAAAACCTTGTTTTCAGTGAGCTGTGTGTTCATGGGTATAACATACTATCCGTAGCCTTTTGTGACAACAATTAAACTGGTTACACCATGGAAATGCAATCCGAAAAGATGGAAAATTGACAAGCAGGCATGAACGGTTATCTCGGCACAAATGTTCATTTATAAGGCTTTAAAGTATTAAAAACAGTTTCAGGATAAAGGAGTATGACCTTATGGATTCGTCGATATACAACGCAACAGTTATCGGTAAAATCATCGTCAATCCTGATCTCATGATTGTTCAGATTAGTACCGATGAACCAAACAATGAGTTTGAAGCAGGTCAACATACCTTGCTTGGTCTCTATGGCTTTGAGAAGCGATCTTCCAATTCGGCAATTGAGTCTTTTCCCGCTGGGCATGACCAGCTTATCAAGAGACCCTACTCAATCGCTTCCGCAAAGGATGAGACCCGGCATCTCGAGTTTTACATTTCACAGGTCAAATCCGGTCAGCTGACCCCAAGGTTGTTCAATCTCAATATTGGTGACAGGCTATATGTCGGAAAAAAGATTTCCGGAATGTTCCGGCTTGATGAAACACCCGATGGAACGGACATCATCATGGTTGCCACAGGAACCGGGATTGCGCCCTATATTAGTTTTTTACGCTCCAGTATCGTTGATCGGCCCGAAAGCAAAATGGTAGTTATCCAAGGGGCTGCCCGTCGCTGGGATCTTGGTTATTACAGTGAATTGACATTTCTCGAAAAGAGCTATGCTAATTTTTTTTACGTGCCGACACTGACCGATCCTGATGAACAATGGGAGGGCTATCAGTTATGTATCGAAGATTTGCTGAAAAAGGATATTCTGCAGAATGAATTCAACATAACGCCTGACCCTGAGCGGACTCGTTTTTTTGTAACAGGAAAGCCTGATATGGTAGGGCATGTGTCAGAATGGCTGCATGATTTTGGCTACAAAAAGCACCATCCAGACCATCCTGGAGAGATGTATGTCGAGGAATTCTGATCATGTAAAGAAAGGGATGAATCGGAGTATTCCGTTCATCCCTTTCTTTACGCTCTTACAAGGTTAGTAGTCGTCGGAAAAGGTGTCCATATCTCGGGCACCATACTTCTCCTCAAGTGCCTCAATCCAGAATCCACCCCCTGTGAATGAAACCATAGGCCCCCATATCAGATGTTCGTACAATCCGCAATCACCCGGTAATGTTCTCCCGTTCGACATGATTCCTCTGTTCAGGATGGAAGATACGAACATCTCATTCATGGATTCGTTCTCATACTCAACCCCGTCAGGGGCATAAGTGCCGATAATGTCCATTGCATTGTTCCAGTCTGCCCAACAAAAGGCATTAAGCTCATTGTTAGACTCTACACGCATAATAATCTCTTTCAGCGTTGTCATCGTTTTCTCTCCTTGAAGTCATCATCATTGAGGCTACAATAAAACATCAATGATAATCCTCTGCTGATCGTTCACTCGTGTTGATGTGTTACAGGAAAGTGAAATACTTTTTATGCAGCGGAACCTGGGGGAGGGTGGACAATAGTGGATTCGAAGCACTGACCTTTTTGCGACAGAGCGGAAACTTGATCAGCTTTTTGCATCTCCAGTCCGGAGTCAGCTGACGCGGAAAACCTTTCTTTTAAGCTGTCTTAACGGGATGCGGCATAGTGATAACAAAGTGCTTAAATGAAAAAGCGTGTTCGACAAGCCGGACGACACTTGTGAGTTGCGTTACTCCATGAAAAAGACAGTCAAGGATAATATTCTTCCGATCGGGAAATAATCACCGGCTACCTCAAGAAGAAAGGCAAAAAAATCGCCAAGCAGGTGGTGATACTATACTCAGCAATGGCCAAGGCTGACAGTCCGGATGATGACCAGGTCGATATCGACTTTTCCGATTTATTGCCAGACATGGCAGACCAGCTCTCAGGCATAGCTAAAGAGGGTGTCTGGGCGGGTGCTGCTCAAATAACTTTGACGGAAACGGACGGCAAGCTGGCAAACGAAAGAGCCGAGGATTGGGCTGAGAACTGAGCTGTCGAGCTGGTAGAGAATCCGAATGCCGAGTGGAGCATCTGCGAATCAATCAGGGAGATGATCAGGGGAGATGGGGATGAGGCAATTACAGAAGGCAGGAGCAACCAAAAACTGAGTGACGCCCTGATCGAAAACAATGGTTACTCTTAAAGCCGGGCCATGATGATAACCAGGACAGAAACAGCATTCGCAGATGGGAACGGCAGGTTAGCCGCATACATAAGAAAAAGATAGATGGGTAGGAGTCAAAATGGAATAAATACGGGCGAATGGCGCAGACGATTGTGATATTTGTCAAGAAAACTCTGATGCTGGGCCTATTGAGCTTGATGAAGAGTTTCCTTCTGGCGATCAATGCGAGCCAGCGCACCCTCGATGCGAATGTTGTGTGGCTCCGGTTGTTGAGGATACAGGAGAATAGGTTGCATGTTTAGCAAAATTTGATTACGTTTTTTGCAGTGGGTTAGCACTGAAAACACAACTTTTGCCTTCACTGAAAGGGAGGTCTAACCGTCGAATGATTAGGTGGCGGCTTATTTACTTGGATTAAAATTATGGCATGGGTAGCTGTTGATGCGAGTGGTTGCGAACTAATTACTTCAACCGAACTAATAAGGACAGCGCACTGGATGCGCGCAGGTGGTGGGGGAGTGGAGGGAATATGGATGTTTGCCGGTAATTCATGGGCTCCTGCTGGTAATATGATTATGCTCCCGAAAGGGACTATTCGTAAAATACTTGGACGTGACATAACGTGGAAAGACGAACCAGTTGAGCTAAAGGATGGTGAG
>CAIVCU010000381.1 GCA_903904495.1 uncultured Chlorobiaceae bacterium | reverse complement strand
ATACCCACACACGTTGTGGATGTTTTTGTTGCTGACATAATTATTATCCTCTGTGTTTGGTTTTATGAATGATTAAGCGAAATAAAAAAAGCCGGTTCTGACATTCAGAACCGGCTTTAAAGACTTTACATACATCATTGAATCATGAGTCTGTTACGTCGCGCTCCCCGATATCCTTTTGTCAGAATGTTTCTGCAATCCGCAACAGCAGCAGCACATTATGTAGGTTGTCGAGGCCATTGAAATCATGAGTCGAGTGTCGTTAATGTTTTCGTTAACAATTGTTAACTCTTTTTTCAGAAGTTTCCAAAAAAAAGTTTGATTTTGTTCATTTATTCCCCCGTATTCTTTCGTTTTTTCCCTCTACCCTTTCGACCTTTTCCCTTGTCCATTCAACACTCTTCCCCTCGTCCCTTCGACATTTTTTCCCTTTGTCATTCCGGCGTTCTTCCCTCAGTCCGTTCGACTTTTCACCCCGTGTCATTCCGGCGCTCTTCCCCCTGTCATTTCGAACGCATGTGAGAAATCTATCAACTGAACGTGAGAACTCCACCCCCAACACACGGTCGAATGACAAGGGAATTGCAAAACAGCTTTAATTTATTCCCAGTATAACACTCGACGCTTTAAACACTGCACAGCTTGTATCACCCTCTTTCAGCTCAAGCTTTTCCGAACTGCCATGGGTAATAATGGCGGAGATGATGTTGCCTCCTCCGATTTCAACATCAACCTCAGTACTGACCGGGCCTTCAATAAGCTTGCTGATTTTTCCGGGGAGAATGTTGCGTGCACTTAATTTTGCGTCATGCAGTTCCTGGGCGATAATGATGGAGCTTGATTTTATGATGGCGTAGGCATTCATACCCTCTTTCAGACTCAGGTTATCCACTGCACCGTTAGTGATAGTAGAAACGATACGGGTTCCTTCACTGATCAGAAGAATAACTTCCGCGTTGACTGATCCTTTGGTGATTTTTTCAATGGTTCCTGAAAAAACGTTGCGGGCACTGATTTTCATTGATATCATTCTTAGAAATTGATAAAGATTATTTGTTTCTCCCAGACGGCTTTCAAGATTCTGGAGAAACTTCCGGTGCTCTTCCTGAACAACGCGAAACTGTTCGATAACTTTTTTCCCTTCTTTTGTCAGAACGGTGCCTCCACCACCTTTTCCACCGGTCACTCGATCGACAAGTGGTTTTTCAGCGAGGTTATTGACCATATTGACAAGATGCCAGGCTGTTTTATAGCTGATCCCGACGGCTTTAGCTGCGCTGTTGATTGAGCCGAGCTCATCAATTTTCTCCAGCAGGGCAATTCTGTCACCGCCCAGAAACTTGTTCTGTGCTTTCTGAAACCAGATTGAGGCCTCAAGTCCTATTTCATCTTTTTTGCATTTCACTATGCCGTACGTAAGCTCTCGATTATAAAGACTTTCAGTTAATGGGCAGGCTCTCTACTTCCTGAATCCTGAAATACAATATGGTGTTAAAAATATTTATTCTAAAAAACGGGTAGAAAAATTGCACCTGAATCTAAAAAAAGAGATGCTTGCAAACTACAGGTTGGCAAAAAAACAACATCAATACACAGCAAGCAACCAGTTCAGCTATTCGTAAAAATTGTAGGTTGGGGTGATTCCTGAACCCCAACAAAACTAAAGTTGTCCTGAGAGGATAGCT
>CAIVCU010000380.1 GCA_903904495.1 uncultured Chlorobiaceae bacterium | reverse complement strand
GCAAGGGGAGCGATTGCATGGGCTAAGGACAACACATGAGTATTAAAATGCCATGACTCAAAACAAAAAGCGCAGCCTTGACTGCGCTTTTTGTTTTGAATTGGTTTTCGCCAAAATATTCAAACTGCTTTTACTTGACCTTGGCAAGGTTTTCCAGTGTTTTTTTGCCTGCGTTTTTGAGTGTTTCATCCCTGTTGATATTGGCAGAGGATATCAGGATGTAGTAGCCGTCTTTGAAAAGGTGAAGGCCTCCAATAGCTATGAATGCTTCATTGCCGAACTCTTTGACATCTGTTTTTGAGTTGCCGATCAATTTTTTTGTCTCACGGTAAATTGTTTCTGAGCCGACTCCTGTAGGAGGCATAAAGGAGTCCTGTGTAAGCGATATCTGAAGATATTTTCTTGAAGAGGAATTAACTGGCTTGTAAAAACAGATTTTTTGGCCTACTGCCTTTGTTTCTTTTTTTTCACCTTTCTCTACAGCTTCTCCCAGCAGTTCTGCCGCTTCATTTTGATTGATGAGCATCTCCGGCTCAAGGACTTTTCCCTTTATTGAGCTTGCTTGCGCGGGAGCTTCGATTTCTTTCGGTTTGTCATTGCTGTTGCAGGCACCAAGGGTAAGCATAACGCTGAGCAGTACAATGAATTTTTTTCCGTTTCTCATGGTATAAAGGTTAGTTTTTTCGTGTTGGGATGTTGAAAAACAGAAAGCGCAGCCTCGGCTGCGCTTTCTGTTTTGAATTGCTTCTTCAGGATGTAAGCGGGGCTTAATCGTCTTCGTTTGAGCGAAGGTTTTCAAGAACGCCGAAATCCTCAAGTGTGGTGACGTCTCCCTTGATCTCGTTGCTAGTGGCAAGTTCACGAAGGAGGCGACGCATGATTTTTCCGCTGCGGGTTTTCGGCAAGCCTTTTGCCCATCTGATTTCATCAGGTTTGGCAATAGGTCCGATCTCTTTTGCAACGTGGTTGCGCAGCTCTTCACGCATTTTCATATCGCCGACATATTCATCCTTCAGCGTTACAAAGGCTACGAGAGCGTTGCCCTTAAGCTCATCCGGACGGCTGACAACAGCTGCTTCTGCAACGGCTTCAAAGGATACAAGGGCGCTTTCGACCTCACTGGTGCCAAGGCGGTGACCTGATACGTTGACCACATCATCAACACGTCCCATAATCCAGATATAGCCGTCATCGTCCTTGCGGGCACCGTCACCGGTAAAGTACATGCCGGGGAATTCTGACCAGTAGGTTGATTCATAGCGTTTGTTATCGCCATAGATGGTGCGGAGCATTGATGGCCAAGGTTGTTTAATAACAAGGTATCCGCCTTCGTTGGCATTGCACGGGGTTCCATCTTTATGAACAACGTCAACTGCGATTCCTGGAAGTGGTCGTGTTGCCGTGCCAGGTTTTGTCGGTGTCGCGCCGGGAAGAGGAGAGACCATGATGCCTCCGGTTTCGGTCTGCCACCAGGTATCGACAATAGGACATCTTTCCTGTCCAACAACCTTGTGATACCACATCCATGCTTCGGGGTTGATTGGTTCTCCGACGGTTCCGAGCAGGCGGAGCGAGCTGAGGTTGTGTTTTGTGACCCATTCGTTTCCTGCGCGTATAAAGGCGCGGATAGCGGTCGGGGCGGTATAGAGAATAGTGACTTTGTGGCGGTTGATGATATCCCAGAATCTGTCCCACTGAGGGTAGTTGGGAGCGCCTTCGTACATGAGAAGTGTGGCGCCGTTGAGCAGAGGTCCGTAAACCATGTAGCTGTGTCCGGTAATCCAGCCTACATCGGCGGTACACCAGTAGATGTCCTCATCCTTGATATCAAAAACGTATTTGAATGAGCTCGCAGCATGAACCATATATCCGGCGGTGGTATGCAGGATACCTTTCGGCTTTCCAGTCGAACCGCTTGTATAGAGCACAAACAGCGGATGTTCTGAATCTACCTCGACCGGATCGCATTCATCAACGGCCAGACCCATAAGATCATGCCACCAATGGTCCATGCCGTTATGCATATTGACCTCTTCATTGGTCACTTTCAGAACGATGACGCTTCTGATTGATGGGGTATTGACAATCGCTTCATCAACGATAGACTTCAGGTTGATGGAGCCTCCACGGCGTCTTGAGCCGTCTGCACAGATAACCATCTTGGCTCGAGAGTCATTGACACGCTCGGTGATGGCATGAGCTGAGAATCCAGCAAAAATAACATTGTGGACGGCACCTACACGTGCACAGGCAAGAACAGCGATGACAAGCTCAGGAACCATGCCCATATAGAGAGCAACTCTGTCTCCCGGCTTGATGCCTGCGATTTTCAGGACATTAGCAAATTTGCTGACCTGACGGTGAAGTTCACCATACGTCAGAACCCGCTCATTTCCCTCTTCACCTTCCCAGATAATTGCAGCTTTGTTTTTTCTCCAGCTTTTGACATGGACATCAAGGGCGTTGTAGCAGATATTTGTTTTTCCACCGTTAAACCATTTTGCATAAGGGGAATTCCATTCCAACACGGTATCCCACTTTTTAAACCAGTGGAACTGCTCGGCAATTCCACCCCAATAGGCTTCCGGATCTGCAGCAGCCGAAGCGTAGAGAGTTTCGTACTCCTCCATTGATGAGATATAGGCGGCATCTGAAAACTCTGCCGGGGGCGGAAATTTCCGTTTTTCAGACAGAACAGAGCTAATTGAATCGTTTGCAGAAGACGAGGTTTCAGTGTTCGTTGTGTTGGATGTTGTTTCGTCTGTAGCCATTGATGCCAGATTTTATGTGTTGAAAAAAAAGAATACCCCCTTCACAGGTATTTGTGAGAAAAAGAAAATCAGCGGTTAAAACGGAGAAATAATATTTGATAGAAAGTTTAAGAGTTTCTAAACTGAATTTTACATAAAAAAAATCTTCCACCCAATATTTGGAACACGTAGTGACTGTATAAGTGATTATTTTACAGCAAAACTTACCAATTTGTCAGGAATAACGATTTCACGAACGATAGTTTGCCCTTCAAGAAATTTCAGAACCGATTCTACTTTTTTTGCTTCTCCGAGAAGTAATTCCTTCGGGCTTTTAGCTGGTGCAAGAAAGGTTCCCCTAAGTTTTCCATTGATCTGCACGGCAATAGTCAAAACCGTATCTTCGACTAATGCAGGGTCATATGAGGGAAAGTGTTCTGAGCTGATTGATGCGTTGTGTCCGATGGCCTCCCAAAGTTCTTCCGCGATATGGGGTGCGTAGGGCGCCAGCAGGATGAGCAGTGTTTCAACGGCATTCCGGTTCCTGCAACCGGCCTTTTGCAGTTCATTGACTAAGACCATCATTTCGGCGATAGCGGTATTGAATTTGAGGTTTTCAGTGTCTTCGCCTACCTTTCTGATCGTTTTGTGCATGCGTCTGAGAAGCTCATCAGGCATCGCATCCAGGGTAAGTGATGCAGCAGGCCCTTCATGTTCAGGGTAAATCAAGCGCCACACTTTCGACAGAAACCGGCTTATACCTTCAATGCCATTGGTGTTCCATGGTTTGACCTGTTCAAGAGGTCCAAGAAACATCTCATAAAGACGGACGGCATCGGCACCGTAGCGTTCCAGTACATGGTCTGCAGGGATGACATTGCCGCGTGATTTCGACATTTTTTCATTGTCTTCGCCAAGAATCATACCCTGGTTGAAGAGTCTCTTGAACGGCTCCTTTGAACTGACCACACCGATATCGAAAAGAACCTTGTGCCAGAACCTTGCGTAGAGCAGATGAAGGACAGCATGTTCCGCACCGCCGATATAGAGGTCAACATTCA
Organism: uncultured Chlorobiaceae bacterium; assembly: GCA_903904495.1. Classification (GTDB taxonomy): domain Bacteria; phylum Bacteroidota; class Chlorobiia; order Chlorobiales; family Chlorobiaceae; genus Chlorobium. Next base: position 5,250 of record CAIVCU010000380.1, on the reverse strand, counting down.
TCCAGTACCGTTCCTTTTCAGGATCAATGAGCTTCTCGCTATTATCAGGATCGATGAAACGGAGATAGTACCAGCAGCTTCCTGCCCATTGGGGCATCGTGTTTGTTTCTCTTCTGAAAGAGCCGTGTTCATCGGTGCCGTAAAGCCAGTCAGGAATGTTTGCAAGCGGTGATTCGCCGGTTGACGAAGGATGATAAGCTTCAACTTCAGGGAGAACAAGTGGCAGGTTGGTTTCTGTGCCGAGTGTCCCGTCTTCGTAATGCTTGATCGGGATAGGCTCTCCCCAGTAGCGCTGGCGGCTGAATATCCAGTCGCGGAGTTTGTAGTTAACCTTTCGTTCTCCGACTCTTTTTCTTTCAAGCCATGCAGCCATCTGCTCAAAAGCCTCGGTGAACTTTAGTCCCTCAAGCGTTATTTCGCCGTTGGAAGAGTTTATACAGGTGCTGTCCTTATCTTCAAAAACTTTCTCCTGAACATCATGCGGGCTTTTGATTACTTCAATGATCGGCAGGCTGTATTGTTTGGCAAACTCCCAGTCTCTCGAGTCATGTGCGGGAACCGACATGATGGCTCCCGTGCCATAGCTTGTCAGCACAAAGTCTGAAATCCAGACGGGAAGAGGTTCGTTTGTCGCAGGGTTAATGGCATAAGAACCGGTAAAAACGCCTGTTTTTTCTTTCTGAAGTCCGGTGCGCTCCAATTCGGTTTTCAGTTTTGCCTGACCGATATAATTTTTCACTTCAACCAGCTGCTGGGCGGTTGCAAGCTTTTCAGCAAGCGGATGTTCAGGTGAAATGACAAGGTATGTTGCGCCGAACAGGGTGTCGGGCCGGGTAGTATAGACTCTCAGCTTCTGATTGTGGCAGCGGAGTTCAAAATCAATATTGACTCCCTCCGAACGTCCAATCCAGTTGCGCTGCATCTGTTTGACATTTTCGGGCCATTCAAGCTCATCAAGATCAGAAATCAGTCGATCGGCATAAGCGGTTATTTTCAGTACCCACTGCCGCAGAGGACGGCGGATAACGGTATAGCCTTCTGCAATTTTTTCTTCAACCTCTTCATTCGCAAGAACAGTCTTCAGCTCTTCACACCAGTTGACGTCGACCTCCGACATATAGGCAAGTCCCCGCTCATAAAGCTTGAGAAAAATCCACTGTGTCCATTTGAAGTATGCGGGATCGGTGGTATTGATCTCCCTTTGCCAGTCGTAGGAAAAACCCATAGCCTGAAGGGTTTCTTTAAAGCTTCTGATATTATTTTCAGTGGTGGCTTTCGGGTGCGTTCCTGTTTTAATGGCAAACTGTTCAGCCGGCAGTCCGAAGGCATCCCATCCCATAGGATGAAGGACATTATAGCCGCAGCTTCTTTTATACCGTGCAGTTATATCCGATGCGGTGTACCCTTCAAGATGCCCTACATGGAGACCTGTCCCGCTTGGATACGGAAACATGTCGAGCACATAGTATTTCGGCTTATCAGGTTCGTTTCCTGTTGAAAAGGTATTATGCTTCTGCCAGTTGGCCTGCCATTTCTTTTCTATTTGTGAAAATTCGTACTTCATGGTGTTTTTATGAATGACGCTGGCTCCCTGACAAGACACGCAGGGGAACACAACGAGCCTTACTGAACGAATGAACGGATGGTAATAAAAAAGGCAGTGCAGGGTTAACTGCACTGCCTTTTCAGGTGGTCGAGTTTAATTGTTTTCTGTGACAGGTTCTTTTGCCGTCTCATTTTCCGGAGTCTGTTCAACAGCTTTTATGGAAAGGGCAAAACGCATTTTTCCGGTACGCGGATCTTTGCGGACATCAACCAGTTTTACCTTGACCTTATCGCCGACTTTCAGGTGATCGCTGGCTTTGGCTACTCTTTCAGTTGATATTTCAGAGATGTGCACCAAACCGTCGGTTTTAGGAAGAAACTCAACAAAAGCGCCAAGTTCATCACGCACATCCTTAACCTTTCCGTTGTAGATCATGCCGACTTCAGGTTTTGCTGTAAGGCCTTTTATGGTGGCAAGAGCCGCGTTTGTTCCTTCAGTGGTTGAGCAGGCAATGGTGACGGTTCCGTCGTCTTCAATGTTGATTTCAGCACCGGTTTCCTCAGTAATACTGCGGATGGTCTCTCCACCCTTGCCGATAATCATGCCGATGCAGTCAACCGGAACCTTGATGCTTGTGAGTTTTGGAGCATAGTTTGCGAGATCTTGGCGGGATTCAGGAATAGCCTCCTCCATTTTGTCGAGAATGTGAAGCCGTCCTCTGAGGGCCTGCTCAAGAGCTGTTTCGAGAATGTGATAGTCAAGTCCGTCGATCTTGATGTCCATCTGGCAGGCTGTAATACCGTCTCTTGTGCCGGATACTTTGAAATCCATATCGCCAAGATGATCCTCATTGCCGAGAATATCGGAAAGCACAGCGTAGGATGATCCTTCCTTGATCAGTCCCATGGCGATGCCTGATACCGGTTTTCTGATTGGAACACCTCCATCCATCAGCGCAAGCGTTCCTCCGCATACTGAGGCCATTGACGAAGAACCGTTCGATTCAAGAATGTCCGAAACAATACGGATGGTGTATGGGAACTCAGCGTCGGTAGGAGCAACCATTTTAATGGAGCGCTCGGCAAGATTACCGTGACCGATTTCTCTGCGGCCGATACTGCCAAGTCGTCCAACTTCACCGACGCAGAATGGCGGGAAGTTGTAATGAAGGAAGAATTTTTTATCGGCATTGTTGGTCAGGTTATCGACTGACTGTGCATCTTTATTAGTGCCGAGGGTAATGGTTACAAGAGCCTGGGTTTCACCTCTGGTGAAGAGTGCCGATCCGTGTGCTCTCGGGATAATACCAAGTTCAATGCTGATTGGCCGGACCTGATCAAGTGCCCTGCCATCAAGGCGTTTTGCGTCATCGAGAATCATGTGACGCATAACTTTCTTTTCAACCGCATGAACCTGTTCTTCAATGATATGCGGGTTCAGGAAGAGTGCTTTTGAGGAATCTGCAGCGATGTCTTCACTGCTGACTGAGGCTTTGAAGTGCTCAATGATTGACTCTATGGATTCTTTATAAATGCGGGCGGTTTGTTCTGCACGTTCTTCTTTTTGGAGCGGGGTATAGGCGAGCTCTTTGAGACGGGCTTCACAACATCCACGAATGAATTCGGAAAGCTCTGCCGGAATGACTGTTGGTGCGAATGGCCGGCTTGGTTTTCCCACCTCTGCAGCAATCTCGTTCTGGAGGGCAGAGAGTTTGCGGATGGCATCGTGTCCGAACTTTATGGCGTCAAGCATCTCGGCTTCTGAAATCTCTTTCATCTCCCCCTCAAGCATACAGATGGTATCAATTGTACCACCGATACAGATATCAATATCACTCTCCAAAAGTTCGTTGACATCAGGATTAATGACAAACAGACCGTTGATTCTGCCAACCCGGACTTCAGACATCGGGTTATGGAAGGGAATATCGGAGACCATGATTGCGGTCGATGCGGCAAGACCGCCGAGTACATCGGCATCATTGATCTGATCGGACGAGATAACCGTTACAATGATCTGGGTTTCATAGAGGTAGCCGTCAGGAAAGAGCGGCCTGAGTGCTCGGTCAATCAGCCTTGCTGAAAGAATTTCTTTTTCGGAAGGGCGGCTTTCGCGTTTAAAAAATCCACCGGGAAATTTGCCGGCAGCAGAATATTTTTCACGGTATTCAACCTGAAGCGGAAAGTAGTCCTGATTTGGTGGAGGTGTTTTTTTGCTTGACACAACAGTTGCAAGCACCATAGTGTCACCCAGCCGGACTACTACAGCACCGTCGGCCTGTTTTGCCATTTTGCCGGTTTCGATAGAGAGTATCTTCCCCTGGCCGAGATCAATTTCCTTGTTAATAATCATGGATATCTTTGATAGTGTGATAAAAATGCTGTCCGGTTTTACTATACATACGTTTCCTTCTCCCGGCCATACTTAGTGTCTACTTCACTGTTTTGTTTTCATGCTCAAAACAATGAACGCGTTCTGAAATATAATACAAAAAAGTCTCTTCCGGTAACCTTGATCTCTCCCTGGTTATTATGCGCATATCATCACATTGTCGATCAGTCTGACTGCACCTGAATACATAGCAAGAAGCAGACGATACTCTTTGCCGGATTCAGCAGTTTCGGCTGGTTCAAACGTTACTTCATCAACAAAGCCGACATAATCAGAGCGGCATCCCGGTATTGCGTTGATCATCCCTTCAATCTCTTCAGCAATCGTCTGAAGGTTATGTTCATGTCCGGCAACTCTGTTTTCGGCATGGCAGATTCCCTTGTAAAGAATCGTGGCCGCATCGCGCTCCTCGATGGAGAGATAGATATTTCTCGAACTTACCGCCAGTCCGCTCTTTTCTCTGACTATAGGCGCTGCAATAACTTTTATATCCATATTGAGATCTTCGACAACCCTCCGGATAACTGCGAGTTGCTGGGCATCCTTTTCGCCGAAGACGGCTATATGAGGTTTTGTAATATTGAATAGTTTTGTAACAATGGTGGCAACCCCTTTAAAATGGTCCGGTCTTTTCTCTCCTTCGTACATTTTCGTTACTTCGCTGCATGTAACAGTTGTCTGATAATGTTGTGGATAGACGCTCTCGGTGTCAGGAGCGAAAAGGAAATCTACTCCTGCCGCTTTTGCAAGGGCAACATCCTTCTCAAATGGTCTGGGATAGAGATGGAGGTCTTCGTTAAGCCCGAACTGACTCGGATTTACGAAAATCGTCAGAATTATAGTACCTGCCGTCTGCTGCGCAAGCTTTATAAGGCTTAAATGTCCTTCGTGCAGAGCGCCCATTGTCATGACGACGCCTATACACTGCCGGCTGAGGCGCAGTTTTTCAGCAATTGTTTGCATCTGTCCGGGTTCCGTGATGATCTGCATGGTCACGCTTCTGATTTGATTATTTTTTTCCCGGAAGTGTGGACAACAACAACAAACTCACCTCTGGTTTTTCCATCGGCAAGTCGTTTGCGGATCTCTTCGATTGTTCCGGTAATATACTCTTCATGAATTTTTGTCATTTCTCGTCCAATGAAAATCTGAGCATCCGGCACTATTTTTTCGAGCTCGTCGAGGAGCTTCATGATTCTGTATGGAGACTCATATACGACAAACGAGGCCTGCAGTGCCGCTAAATATTCAAGTCGGGTTTTCCTGCCTTTTTTATGGGGAAGAAAGCCCGCGAAAAAAAAATTGTTGACCGG
>CAIVCU010000379.1 GCA_903904495.1 uncultured Chlorobiaceae bacterium | reverse complement strand
AGCTTGGTGTCCAGTTACCGGCAATTTCAGCTCCGCCTGAATGATAATTTGGCTGAACCATCAGTATTTTCATCGGTCTCCATCCTCCAGATATGTTTTTTACAAAATAGGGATAGCAGTAGTTTACAAAGCATACCTTGATTTGACTGCCAAAAATCCCTGAATTATTAATTTACAACTTTTTTATAAAATTATCATAAGGTATTCACCTCAACACCATCACCGTTGCGATGAGTTCATAAGCATGGTGTGATAGAATCCCCAGCTTATTTTTTCGCGACTTTTCACTTTCATCCCGGCTGTGGCCATGGCCTTCTGCATTTCCACATCCCGGATCATCTGGATGGTTGTGCGGCGTTCCTTTTTCGGGAAATATCCACCCAGCCAGTGCTGGAGCGCAAGAATATTGTTGTAGGGTGCATAGGTGAAAATAACCGAACCTTTTGTAAGGCTGCTCAGGTTGCGGAACGCCTGGGCAAATCCTTCCGCAGGGTAATGGATCAGCACATCAAAGCAGACGACGGCATCGTAGGTGCCGCTGACCGACTCGATGGTGTTCACTTCGAACTCAATGTTTTTCTGAACTCCCTGTTTTGTGGCTTCCTCTTTTGCTTTGGCCACCATTTGCGAAGCGATATCGACAGACTTTACCTTGTAGCCCGCTTTAGCAAGACGAATACTGAACAGTCCTGTCCCGCATCCTGCATCAAGCACGGTTGCCCCTTTCGGGAGCCCGAGTTGCTGCAGCCAGTCAAATGCTTTGTCCATCATTACGGCATGGCCTTGACGGACAGTTTTGCGAACGGAAGAGAGTTTATCGTCCCCGTAGATTGATGCCCATCGCTGAAAGCCCTGACCGTTGAAATACGAACGGAGCATTTTTTTGTGTTCTTCAGCATTGAAAGAGGAGCTGCTCATGGTATAAGTTTTTGTCGTTACGTTGTTGATGTGGTGAAATGTCGTGCTACCGATACGTTAATGGTGAACGCCTTCAATTCTTGTTTCCAGATCGGCATAGAGCTCCTGAAGTTCTTCAATTGTGTTCTCCTCTGCCTCCCAGAATCCTCGAGAGTGAGCTTCGAGCAGCCTCCTGGTCATCGACATGGTGGCATGCGGGTTAAGGGCTGCAAGTCTTTCCAGCATTGCTTTGTCCCGTAGAAAGGTTTCGTTGAATTGATCGTAGGTCCACTTTTTAACTGCTGAGGCAGTGGCGCTCCATCCATAGGTATTGCTGAGATGGGACTCTATTTCTCTTACTCCCTCATAGCCATGTTCCAGCATGGCTTCATACCATTTCGGATTGAGCAGTTTGGTTCGTGCCTCAAGAGAGACCATCTTTTCAAGCGAACAGATCCGCTGCTTTGTACCCACACCATCGATATCGCCAACCATCACTTTTGGCTTGGCATTACTCAGGTGCTCTACGGTTTTTGAAACACCGCCAAGATACTCATAATAATGATCAATATCAGAAATACCGATTTCATAGCTGTCGATATTCTGGAATGTCAAGGTTACATTTTTGAGCGCAGAGCGAAGAGCATCCGGGCACTCCTCCCAGTGACCGCCGGATGTTACAGCAAAGCTCTTGCGGCTTACAAAGGCTTCGGCAAGCTGGTTATCCTCTTCCCAGGTACTGCTTTCAACCAGATGGTTTACATTTGCACCATAGCTGCCGGGTGCGTTTGAATAAACCCTGTTCGACGCCTCCTCGAACGAGCAGTTTCTCTCAAGCATCTCCCTCTGCACATGCTTTCGCACAAAGTTCATCTCTTCGGGTTCATCGGCTGCAGCTGCCATGCGGGTGGCCTTGTCAAGAAGCCGGACCTGCAGGGAGAGCAGATCTCTGAAAATACCGCTGATAGTCATGACAACGTCAATGCGGGGTCGTCCCAGTTCGGCGAGAGGGATAAGCTCAACATCACCGATTTTTCCAAGTTCGTCCCTTTTAGCTTTTGCACCCATCAGGGCGAGTGCCTGGGCAACACCTTCACCATCACTTTTCAGGTTGTCTGTCCCCCAGAGGATCAGAGCAATGGATTCAGGGAGATCGGCACTCTCTTTACGGTATTGCAGAAGCAGCTCTTCAGCAGAGCGTTTTCCCGCCTGCTGTGCGAAGGTTGAAGGAATGGTGTAGGGGTCAAGGCTGTGAATGTTTCTGCCTGTCGGTACAATGTCAGGGTTTCGAACCAGATCGTTGCCTGGGGAAGGAGGAATGAATCTGCCCTCAAGTGCATGGAGCACTGCCTTGAGTTCGTTATTTTCAGCAAGATTAATGAGAACGATGTTCATGAAATGCCAGAAGCGCTGCAGTTCTCCCGGTTTTGTACCTGCCTCCCGATGCAGATAGTCGTCTGCTGCCGATATCCTGACGGCCAAGCTTCCTTCTAGTACCCTTGACAGAGGAAAGTTAAGTATTTTTTTTGCATCAAAATGTCCTGTAAAGCGTTTGACCGCTTCACGGGATATTTCCGATACCTGCTGCCATCTCTGCTGAGCTTCCCGGTTGGTTTCCAGGTGATCAAGAAGCTGCAGGTAATCGTAATTGAGGTGGTTGCAAATCAGTTCAGGCAGGGATTTTCCGTCAAGTTCCGGTCGGCTGTGCCCTGCAAGAAGAGCAAGATGATCGCTGACACTTTCCAGTGAAGGGGCTGCGCCCATGATATGCAGTCCAAGGGGAATCATGCGCTCCTCAATCAGATAAAGCTCGCTGTGCAATTTGGTGATATACTCTTCTGCAGGCAGATTATTCTGGCCGCTTTCAATTTCAAGAGCGACTGCAAGCTCCTTTATTTCATCAAGCAGTTCATCGGATGGATTGCTTCTGTAACCGGCAATAAGATCTTTGAGTTTCCGCAGTCCCTTGTAGAGGCCGGCATGTTCCAAAGGAGGTGAGAGGTAGCTTACCAATGTGGCGAATCCTCGTCGTTTGGCAATGGCCCCCTCACTCGGGTTATTGACACAGTAGCAGTAGAAGTTAGGGAGAGCACCGATCAACTTTTTGGGCCAGCACAAGCTTGAAAGTCCTACCTGTTTGCCCGGCATAAACTCCAGTGCGCCATGAGTGCCGAAGTGCAGCACAGCATCTGCGCTGAGGTAGTGTTCGATCCAGGTATAGAAAGCTGCAAAGGCATGGTTCGGCGCTGCATCCTTTGCCATGAGAAGGCGCATTGGATCACGTTCATATCCAAAACTGGGCTGCTGGCCGATAAAAATATTTCCCAGTGAACAGCCGAGAATATGAAAGCCGTTACGGTCATTGAGGATTTCTCCGGGAGCGTCTCCCCAGAAAGGTTCAATGCTTTCATAAGCAGGAAAGAGCTTACGGTACTCATCGACCGGTAAATGCCCCGCAACATTGCCGTCTGTACCGTATACAAGCCGGTTTCCCTCAAGGAGCCGATCTTTCAGTTCTTCAGTAGTCTCAGGGACCTCCACATCGTACCCTGCATCTTTCATCTCATGGAGCAGCCGGTGAAGGCTCTCAAAAACATTGAGGTATGCCGCCGTACCTGCATTCCCGAGATTGGGCGGGAAATTAAAAAGGATAATGGCAATTTTCTTTTTACTGGTCGGTGTCTCCTGCAATCCGAGAAACCGTTGTACTCGATCAGTAATAATTTTCACCTCTGCTTCAAGCGGAATTGTCTGTTCACTGCCAGTTTCCGTACCTGCATAGATCTGGGGTTCTATCGAACCGTCCAGCTCTGTGACTGCTACGCTCAAAGCAGTTTGCAGCGGTGTCAGCCCAAGATTGCTTTCGCGCCACTGTTCAATGGGCTGGAAGGAAAGAGGAATAAGATTCAGGCAGGGGACATCAAGTTTTTTCAGCACGGCTATCGCTTCAGGGGCCTTGTTTTCCGCAGGCCCTCCGACAAGCGAAAAACCTGTAGCATTGATCAACAGTGAAGGTTTCAGAGAACCGGGTGTATCAGCGTTGAAAAATCGGTCAAGAACAGGACGAAAATCGAGTCCTCCACTATAGGCTATGCAACACTTGATTCCTTTCGATTCAAATGAGTGTACCAGATAGATGAGGTGTGCCATGTTCCTGCTCAAAGCCGTTGAGCGCATGGCAAGAATTACCACCAGTCCGGTGTCAAGGCTTGCTTTATTCTTTTGCAGCCAGTCACGAAAGAGTGGTGCGGAGAAAAATGGTTCCGGAGCTTCAGGATGGCAGATTGCCGCATCGGGATAAAAGAGCGGATCTTTCTGAGGAAGTTTGTCTTTCCAACCGGGGACGTATCGGTCAATCAACAGGGACAGGAAACGTTCCATATTTTCCTGTGAACCGTTGAGCCAGAACTGGTGTGCAGCGATAAAGGTATGGATGTCGCGCGCCCTTCCGGGAAGGTGCCTCATTATTCTACTGACATTACGCACGAGAGTAAGCTGTCGCTGGCTTTCCCCATGGCTATGCTTGGGCATAAGCTTTGAAACCCATTGCTTGAAAATGTTCGATTCCTTCGGCTCTTCTTTCTTTTGTTTGCGCAGTGAAAATTTACCAAGTCTTGTCTGGGTTATCAGCGCGGGATTACTGGTTATTATGCATACAGGGCAGACAAGGCCTTCAAGCAGTTTTTCCAACGGCCTTACAATTTCCTCGCTGAAAAGCATTGAGCCGAATACTACATCTGCATTCGGAAGCGTATTTTCAAGTGTTTCCCAGAGTTTTTTGCTGTTATGAAGCCCAAGACTGAAAACAGAAACCTCAAGGCCGGCATGAAACTTCCTGTTCAGCTCATCAGCAGCAGCTTTCAGTGCGCTGTTGTTGGTGACCTCCATCGTAAGGAAGACAAAATGCATAAGTGTATTATCCTGTCAATAAAAAATTAATACCATCAGTTTCTCCACATGTTCTGGAGCGTCCGGTGTGGTGATCCCTTCTATGTTAACGAGTTGATTTGGAAATAATTAAATCGAATAAAGGGGAATCAGATCAGTAAGACGGGATTTTGCTGAAGGAGGTTGTCAGGTTTGAGCAGAGGGGAGGCACTTGTAAGCTCACTGTTATTTACATCACCAACATTATGATTTAAGAAATGATGCTGGTGATGCAGAATATCAGGGAATGGGGGTGTCCCTGAATGTATGGTATATGATGAAAAACTTTGCTGGGGTTGTGATCTGAAAAAGCCATGTATACGTTCAAGGCCGTAGTGCCGGGTGTGAGAGTTGTCCGGGATTGCAAGTTCACGAGGGGCGGGCGTTCCGCCGGATAGTAGCTTACTCTTTGATTTGGAGTTGAGAGATGTTGTTTTGAGAAAAACGTTGAAACCGACAATAGAAATCACAAAGAACAGCAGAATCTCAAGAGATCGGCAGACGCTGCGTATATTGTTCCCCTTTCCTATGTCCATAAGTACATATTTTATAAAATATACCAAACGGATCATCAAAAAAGAAACCTGTGTTTCTCTTGTCATGTTGCAATGCGAAATATTTTCTATCAGCAGCATGACATTGCTCTGAATTTAAAAAGCACGGCGTGAGCCGTGCTTTTTAAATGTCAATGGATTGTTTTTCAGTTGTTTAAATCTCTATTCCTTCAAGGCGGTCTTCGAGGTCGGAATAGATTTCCTGCAGTTTTTCGATCATGTCGGGGTCTGCGCTCCACATGCCGCGTCCGCTTGCTTCAAGCATCCGGCCTACAATGTTTTTGAACGCTTTTGGATTGACCTTCATCAGACGCTCACGCATTTTTGGATCCATGGCGTATGTTTCAGCAGCCTCCTTGTATACCCAGTCATCAACACCTTTGGTTACAGCATCCCAGCCCAGCATATAGGTAAAGCGGTTGCTGATTTCGGCTGCGCCACTGTGGCCCTGATCAAGCATTGTCTCAAACCATTTCGGATTGAGCAGCTTGGAGCGGAACTCGACCTTTAAAGCTTTGTCGGCATCATCGATTTTTACATCCGCTGTAAAGGTCTCAACGTAGTTCAGTTTAACATTGTCACCTTTAGGGTTACGGCGTCGGGCTGAAAGCTGCAGTGCTCCCGACGAAGAGAAATAGCGGTCGATATCAGTAATGCCGAATTCAGCCGAATCCACTTGCTGCACTACGCGATCAACAGTGCTGAGCAGGCCTTTCAGAATGTCAGACTGCTGGTCACCGTAGCGGTTACCCCCATAAGCAAAACCGGTGCGTTTGATAAACATATTGTCGAGATCTTCTTCGGACTCCCAGGCAGAATCTTCTACAAGTTCTTCAACCTGCGAACCGTAAGCGCCAGGCGCCTGAGTAAAGAGGCGCGATGTAGCGCTCTCAAAATCTTTACCCTCTTTCAAAGAAGCGTCAACATGTTTTTTGATATGGTTCATTTCATGTGGCTCAATTGCCCTTGCCGCATCCTTGACCAGTTTATCAAGATGATCGACAAGCACGCCGAAGGTGTCACGGAAGATCGAGCTGATCTGGATCAATACATCGATTCTCGGGCGACCAAGCTTTTCGAGCGGAACGAGGCGGTAGTGGCTGATTTTGCCCTGTGCGTCGTATGCTGGTTCAGCACCCATAAGGTGAATGATTACAGCAACAGCCTCACCCTTGCTCTTGATGGTATCAAGACCCCAGAGCACCTGAGCTATAGTTTCCGGATACTGGCCGTCATTTTCCTCCGTGTGGCGTTGCAGAATGGATTCGGCAATCTGCTTTCCCCGCTTGAAGGCAAGTTCAGAAGGAATGCGCCAGGGGTCGATAGCGTGAATGTTGCGACCGGTAGGCAGGATGCCTGCACCGTCACGAACGAGATCGCCGCCTGAACCTGACGGGATGTACTCACCGCACAAAGCTCTGAGGAAGCCCTTCATTTCATTGCGGTTGTCCTCAAGTGCACGTTTCAGGGCAACTCCCTCCTGCAGGGAAGTGTTGATAGCCTCGACCATCTCCTGCGATACCTTTGCTCCTCCGGTCATCTTGTTGAACAGCGATGTCGGATTGGTCTGTCCAAAAATGGTCTTTTCTATAAACTCTCTGGTATGCCCGTCAACCGTTTCACGTGATTTCAGGGCTTGTGGTTCGCCCTTGCGGGCACGTGTGGCAAGCGAAGCATAATCACCGTAGTTTTCGTCCTCACCGATTGCCTGCATGATAATGGATGGAAGTGACTTTTCATTACCGCGCACCTTAAGGTACTCTGTAATGGTGGTTACCTGGGTTTCAAGCTTTGGAGTTTCGCCGAAGACATGCAGGGAGTTAGAAATCAGGCGTCCCTCAAGCTCCATCATATAGGTATAAAGCCGGCTGATATAGTCCTGGAAGCTCTCTCCCTCAATGCGCGGGCAGTCATCCGTCAGATTGAGCTGCTGCGCTTTGGTGATGATCACCTCTTCCGTCTCAACGTCAACGATCTTCTCAAGCCCACGTTCGCGATAATCATTCAGCATCTCCTTGAATGCAGGCAGTTCCTTGTACAGCCCGGCCCTTGCAAGCGGCGGGATGTTGTGTGAGATCATGGTGGCGTAACCGCGGCGTTTTGCGATGTTCGCTTCGCTTGGATTATTGATCGGATAAATATAGAAATGCGGGACCTCACCGAGCAGAGCGTCTGACCAGCAGTCGCCGGTAACACCAAGCTGAAGGCCGGGCATCCATTCAGCAGTACCGTGCATACCGATGTGTACAAGGGCGTTTGCCCCGAATTCGCGGCTGATCCAGCGGTAGAAAGCGATATATTGATGATGCGGAGTGTTCTCCTTGTCGAAGAGCAGGCGCATGGGATCACCTTGAATACCAAGACGCGGCTGAACACCGATAAAAATATTGCCGAGCGTTATGCCGCCGATAAAAAGTCTGTCAGGTTTAATCGGGGCAATGTCTCCGGGAAAACCGCTCCAGCGACCTTCAATGCGCTCACGCTCTCTGACGCTGGTGATGCTGTTGAACTGTTCACGGTCAATGGAAAAGCAATCCTGTTCGTGAGCCTGAATTTCATAATCTGTGGCTTTGTCAAGTATGCCAAGGAGCGCTTCCGGCGATTCCGGCAGCTCACCGATATTGTAACCCTCCGCACGAAGCGATACGAGTATGTTGTATATGCTTTTTGGCACGTCAAGCAGAGCGGCACTTGCTTTTTTACCCATACCGGGCGGATAGTCATAGACAACGAGTGCAACTTTTTTATCTCTGTTTGAAACCTGCCGCAGCTCCGAAAACTTCTTGGCAAGTCCGGCAAGTCTTTCCAGTCGGTCCGGAACAGTTTGCAGGCGCCCGTCCTTGATAGCTCCGAGTACTACCGGGCATACAGCGCCATCCATCTCGGGCAGCGAATAGGTCATGGCCGACTGCAGCGGTATAACACCCTGCGACTTCCATGAGGTGAAATCCTGTATAAAAAGAGGTTGTGATACTACATATGGAGCATTAATCTTCCCGAGTATCTCTTCACGTGCGGCCGACGATGCGCCAGGTGTGGTAGCACCCGCAGGGCCTCCCACAAAGCCGAAGCCCATCATATTGATCAGCATGTCGATATTGTTATGCGTAAACCACTCTCTAGCAGCTACATGCCCTTCAACACCCATAACGAAGACCGGTAAGGGATTAAGTCCCTTTGCCTCTATGGCTCGGATGGTATTGTCGATATACTCTTTTTCCTGCAGTAGGTGCTTACGGAAGAACAGCAGGCCGATGTTTCTTCTTTTTGCTGAAGCCTTATCCCGTTTGTGCAGCCATTTTTCATAATGGTGCAGATCTTTCTGATACTCCGGTGCATCGGGATGGTAAAAGCCCATCGTTGGAATTTCCTGTACCTTCTCGGCTTTAACGTTGACTTCGAAGTACTCAGCTACGATATAGTTGAACATCGATGCCAGATTATCCGTCGTCGGGTTCATCCAGTAGGTGTAAACCTGCATCCAGTTCTTGAAATCCTTTGCCTTTTTAGGGATCAGCGGCAGCATGGTGCGCATTATTTTCAGCAGCTTCATGTAGCCGTAAAGCGCATCTTCATCGCGGCCCTTCACAAGCATTTTTGCAACTTTCTTGACGATATCAGGCATTCCGCTTCCATCGCCTGAAACCACATAATTGCCAACTTTTGTCAACTGCATCACCTCAGGCATCGATTCATAGGCAAAAATCACTTTTACCTTCGACTCCTCGATTTGCTCATGAAGCCAGTCCGCTTGTACTTTGAACTGTATAAGGGTGGTGAAAATACAATCGGCATTATGGATTGCCTTGGCTGCTTCAGGGTTCTGATGCTCAAGATCCTGATCGGTCCATTGGGTCAATTCAATGTGTGCGGCT